>JAIPAN010000037.1 GCA_021740025.1 Sphingobacteriaceae bacterium | reverse complement strand
TTTGGAACTGCTAGTCAAAAAGTTGTTATAGAAGAGTTTTTAAAAGGCATTGAGCTTTCGGTATTTGTATTAACCGATGGCCAGAGCTATAAAATTTTGCCCGAAGCTAAAGATTATAAGCGCATTGGCGTGGGCGATACCGGGCTTAATACCGGCGGTATGGGTGCTATTTCACCCGTGAGTTTTGCCGGAGGCGATTTTTTGAAAAAAGTAGAAGAACGAGTGGTGATTCCTACCATTGAGGGTTTAAAAAAAGACCACATCCCGTATAAAGGATTTTTGTTTATCGGCCTTATGAATGTTGCCGGAGACCCTTATGTGATTGAATACAATGTGCGCATGGGCGACCCTGAAACAGAAAGTGTATTGCCTCGTTTAGAATGCGATTTGGTAGATTTATTTTTAGGCGTAGCCAATGGAAATTTAGCCGAAAAATCGTTTAGTATTTCTCCAAAAACTGCCGTAACCGTAATGCTTGTAGCCGGTGGCTACCCCGGCGATTATAAAAAGGGAGACGCCATTAAGGGCCTAGACAAAGTTCAAAATAGTCACCTTTTCCATGCGGGTACCAAAACAGAAAATGGCCGTATTGAAACCAACGGAGGCCGAGTATTGGCGGTAACACCTTTGAAAAATTCGCTAGAAGAAGCGGTGAGTACCGCTTTATCCGATGCCGCTAAAGTACGCTTTGACGGGGCTTATTTCCGCAGCGATATTGGGGCTGATTTGCTCAAGTTAAGCTAGGGCAAAATCTTTTCAAGCGCAGCTGATAGATCTTCGCCACGTAAATTTCGGGCAACGATTTTACCTTTAGGGTCTAGCAAGAAATTTGCCGGAATACTGTTTACATCGTACAAACGGGCCACCGCATTATTCCAATATTGAAGATCAGATACTTGGGGCCAAACTAAGCCGTCGTCTTTAATGGCTTTTAACCAACTTTCTTTGCTTCGATCTAAAGAAACACCTAAAATGGTAAAGCCTTTATCTTTAAATTGCTTGTAAGCAGCCACCACATTCGGATTTTCTTGGCGGCAGGGGCCACACCACGATGCCCAAAAATCTACCAATACATATTTACCTCTTAATGAGTTTAGGGCTAACGCTTTGCCCTCGGGCGTATTTTGTGTAAAATCTGGTGCAATGGCGCCAAGAGCAGTGCTCGTTTGGGCATGGACTGTATTAAATAAGCTCACACCTAGAATATATAGAACAATGGGAAATAGCTTTTTCATAATCATACAAGTTTTTGTTGTGTGCGCCACCATAAATTGGGCATTTCGCCATTTACGGCTAATTGGTAATCGTCGTAACTGCAAGGTACTAAATGATAGCGTTCGTTTTTAGAGGAAGTGCTCGGATAGGCTACTTGCATCCACCAACGATCGGTTTTTTTACTTTTTACAAATAACAATTCGTGGCCATCTTCTTTTAAAGACGTACGGTAAATTAAATATTGCGATTTGGGCTGCAATGGGATATCCTTTTTACGCTGATAATATCCATCTATAAAATACCAAATCATTTGTGCCAATAACAAGGCTGTTTGTCCATTTTGGTCGAAAGCAGGGTTGAATTCATAAAAACCAATAGAACTCAACTTATCGTTCATACCGGCATAGCGACAAATTTGGCAGGCATCTTCGCCATAAAACCCGTTAGGGCTGGCATTGGCGTTAGCGCAAGCATCGGAAGAGCGAATGGCCGACACATCGAAACTAAGCATGCTGGCATTGCGAATAAGGGGTTCCGCAGCTTGCATATTGCCCGAAAACTCACCCAAGCGGTGCGCATCAAAAAACAATTTATCGAGGGCCTTTACACTATCTTGATTTACAAAATAGGTTTGATAACCCAAATTGGTAAAGTTGAATAAGTAGTTTGGCTGATGCAGTAAAATTTTCTGCAAATAGGCCTGAGAAGTAGTTTCTATGGTATTTTCTGCCGATTCATCTAAATCGAAATGCGAATCTACTACGAGCAAATCTACTTTTTGTTCTAAGCCTTCGTAGGCCATGTATTGGGCATAGGTTAAATCTTGTCCGCCACCTAAAATGATTGGAACAATGTTCAGTTTGGCTAATTCCGTTACCACCATTTTCAACGCTACGTAGGTGTCCGAAAGATTTTTGCCGGCTTTAATATTTCCTAAATCAACTATTCTTGACGTATAGTTTCCTTCGTTTAATTGATACAAACGTTCACGAACGTAATCGGGGCCTAAGGCACAGCCTTGGTTGTTTAACGCTCCGCGATCATCGAGTACGCCAATAAGCGCTAAGTCGTACGAATTGGGTTCGAGGTTCGGGAAACGATCGGCAAAGCAGTCTATTTTAGCCCCTAAGTGGCTGGTATAAAAGTCCGAAGAAGGACGCAGCTTATCAAAATCAAGGGGGCTAAAAAAATCGGCTAATGACATGTTTTATCGTGATGTATACTGCCAAATATCCAATTAATCCATTACTTTTGAAAGCTTAACGGTATTTTTTCGTAAATGATTGTAGTTACAGGCGCAACGGGCTTTTTAGGATCGGTACTCACTAGGCAATTGCTAGAAGCCGGACATGCGGTTCGTGGCCTAAAACGAAGCAGTTCTATCATCCCCCCTTTTTTAGAAAACCAACCCAAACTCACTTGGCTAGAAGGCGATATTTGCGACACTTATTTAGTTGAAGAATTGCTGGCAGGAGCCACCCAAGTTTTCCACACGGCTGCAGTCATTTCATTTAATTCAGCTGCGAAAAAATACATACTACATACCAATATAGAGGGCACGGCGAATGTAGTCAATGCCTGTCTAGAGCATGGGAATATACGTTTGGTGCATGTTAGTTCGGTAGCAGCCCTTGGAGAAGTTAATCCAGGCACAGCTACTACCGAAGAAGCATATTTAGAACCAAATTCGCAAACCAGTGGCTACAGCTTATCAAAACATCTAAGCGAATTTGAAGTATGGCGTGGCATTGCCGAAGGCTTGGATGCGGTAATTGTAAACCCTTCTATTATTATTGGCAAAGAGTGTGGCCTGCAAGGTAGTGGAGCTCTTTTTAACAGCGTAAAAAAGGGCCTAAGCCATTATCCAAGTGGTAGTTGCGGCCTGGTAAGTGTTACCGATGTAGCCACCTGCATGATAAAACTAATGGACAGCAAGATTAGCGGCGAACGCTACATTATTAATGCCGAAAATTGGTTGTATAAAGATTTATTTACCGAAATAGCACAGCAATTGGGCGTAAAAGCTCCACAAAATGAGGTGAAAACTTGGCAATTGCTAGTACTAGCAAAACTAGCCGAGTGGAAAGCTAAAATCAGTAAGAAACCGCTCGAACTAAGTACAGATACAGCCCGTAGTGCGGGTAAAATATCCAACTATTCGAACGAAAAAATAAAAAATACTATCTCCATAACTTTTAAACCTGTAGCGCAAGAATTAGCCGAAATATGCCAAAGCCTATCCTAAAACCTTCTTATTACATCATCGATTTTGATAGCACTTTTACCCAAGTAGAGGCACTCGACGAATTGGCTCGTATTTCGCTCAAAAATCATCCCCAAAGAGAAAAAAGAATTGCAGAAATAGATGAATTAACCCATGCTGCTATGGAAGGGCGTCTCTCTTTCGGCGAAAGTTTAGCGGCCAGGGTACGCTTGCTAGATGCCGACAAAAAACACCTCGACCAACTGATTAGCCAGTTGAAGAAAAAAGTATCGGCCTCATTTTCCCGCAATAAATTATTTTTTAAAAAACACGCCCAAGAAGTGCTTATTGTTTCGGGTGGATTTAAAGAATTTATTACGCCGGTGGTTGCCCCCTATCACATTCAAAAAGAGAATATTTACGCCAACACCTTTCTTTTTGATGCCGATGGACTTATTATTGGCTTTGATGAAGAAAATCCTCTGGCTACTGAGGGCGGCAAAGTAAAATTACTCCAAAGCATGAAACTACCCGGCGAATTGTATGGAATTGGTGATGGACACTCCGACTTTCAACTTAAAGAATCGGGATTGATTAAGAAATTTTATGCATTTACCGAAAACATCGAACGAAAAACGGTATCGGCCAAGGCCGACCACGTTACACCCAGTTTTGATGAATTTTTATACGTAAACAATCTTCCAAGGGCTATCTCTTATCCCAAAAACCGAATTTTATGCCTAGCTGTAGGCCAAATACCCGAAGAAAGTTTACAACTATTAAAAAAAGATGGCTTTTCTATTCGGCATAAAACAAGTTTTGAAGAAAAATACGTGGCCGATGTGGGCATGCTCTTACTTGGCAAAGGCGAACGCATAGCAGACGAAAAGCTGAAACGTGCTGTAAAACTTAAAACCATTGGCTATTTGGGCGCTAGCAAGTTGGCGCTTACGGAAAGCATCTGTACCAAAATGGGTATTGTGCTGTTCGACGATGCAAAAAAGAATCCACGAAATAGTCGCTTTATTCCACAACGCATGGCCGATTTTATAAATAAAGGCGACAGCTATTTAAGTAGCAATTTCCCGAATTTGCAATTACCTAAAATTGCCCAAGCGCACCGCCTCATTCATATACACCACAATGTGCCGGGTATTATGGCGCAAATCAATCAAGTATTTGCACAGAATCAAATCAATATTTTAGGCCAATTTTTAATGACTAACCCACAAATTGGCTATGCCATTACCGATGTAAGTGCTGAATACGACAAAGAAGTACTCAAGAAATTAAAACAAATTGAGCATACCATAAAATTTAGGATATTGTATTAATTTGAACCCATGAAACAGCTTTTATTAGTTTTTAGTGGCGGCGGCCTAGGTAGCGTTTCCCGCTATTTAATTGGCAAATGTTACCCTGCCGGGCTTAGTGTATTTCCTTGGGCTACGCTAAGTGCAAACTTTTTAAGCTGTGTAGTAGTTGGGCTGGTATTGATGCTTGGCGTAGAAAAAATAAACCTCAACTATTCGCTAAAACTCCTACTCATTACCGGTTTTTGTGGTGGCTTTAGCACCTACTCTAGCTTTACCTTCGAAACCGTAGATCTTTTTAAACACGGAAATACAGGCCTAGCCCTTACCAATATTGTGGCTAACTTTGCACTAAGCGTTGCCGGATTATACCTAGGCACCAGCTTAGCCCGTTTCATTTAACAGCCCCAACCATGGAAATTACACCAGAAATTAAAGACCGTTTAGAAAAACTCCAAGCTAAATATGCGGCCATGGGGCAAGATATGGTGTCCTATTTAGATGGTTTATTGCATGCCGATTTCTTAACCTATTGGGATTACATTCATTTGGATACACTCTTAAGCTTGCAAACGCCCAAGACCCCTTTTCCCGATGAAGAAATTTTCATCCTATACCACCAAATAACCGAATTGTATTTTAAGCTAGCCTTGCACGAGTGCAAGCAATTAGCTGAAAAAAGCGAATTAACCAGCGACTTTTTCACCGCTCGAGTTAAACGCATCAATTCTTACTTTACAGCCCTTACCCAATCTTTCGATATTATGGTAGACGGCATGGAAAAAGAACAATTTCTTACTTTCCGCATGTCGCTCTTACCAGCTAGTGGGTTTCAATCGGGGCAGTACCGCATGATTGAAATTTACGCCACCGATTTTATTCAATTAGTTCATAAAGATCATCGCGAAGAGCTGGCAAAATCCGATTTACAAACCCAATACCAACATATTTATTGGAAATACGGTGCCACCGAACTATCTACAGGAGAAAAAACACTCACCCTTAAACAGTTTGAAAAAAAATACGAAAAAACCTTTTTAGAACTAGCCGAAACCTGCCAAAGCAAAAATTTACGGGCGCTATACACCCAGTTAAAAGCTCAGGGCCATACTACTGCCGCTTTAGAAACCGAACTGCGCCAACTCGATGTAAACGTAAATGTAAATTGGCCACTTTCTCATTATAAATCGGCGGTGCGCTATTTAAACCGCCAACCCGAAGAAATAAAAGCTACCGGTGGCACCAATTGGCAAAAATACCTTCCTCCACGTTTTCAAAAACGCATATTTTATCCAGAATTATGGAGTAAAGAAGAACTAGAAGAATGGGGAAAAACCTGGGTTTATAGTGTACTTCCTACACTCGAAAAATAAAATATCTTCCATAAAAAAGGGATTTTTTTAGCTAATTTTGTGGCAACTAAAACGCCACTAAGTGACCGACCTATTAGCTTTAAACGTAATCCCTACCACGCAATCACGCCTGACTAGTACCAACTTCAGTAATCTTTCTTTCGGACATGTATTTTCCGATCACATGTTTACTGCCGATTTTGAAGACGGTGCTTGGAAAAATTTGCAAATTATACCCTATGGAAACATCGAAATAAGCCCTGCGGCTTCATCGCTTCATTACGGACAAGCAATTTTTGAGGGCATAAAAGCGTATAAACAACCCGATGGTAAAGTAGCCATTTTTAGACCTCAAAAAAACTTCGAACGCTTTAACATTTCAGCCCAACGCATGGCAATGCCCGCTGTACCCGAAGCTATTTTTATGCAGGGTATGGAGCAACTTATCAAACTAGATAGCGCTTGGGTGCCGAGTGGAGAAGGCCATTCTTTATACATAAGACCCTTGCTGTTTGCTACCGACCCTATTTTAGGTGTACATGCAGCAGCCAATTATAAATTTGTGATTTTAACAGGCCCGGCCGGAGCATACTATCCCAAACCGCTAAAGGTTAAAATTGAAATGCATTATGCCCGAGCTATTGAAGGTGGCGTAGGTTATGCAAAAACTGCAGGCAATTATGCCAGCTCTTTATTGCCTACCAAATTGGCCCAAAACGAAGGCTATGATCAGTTAATTTGGACCGATGCGAAAGAGCATGCCTATATAGAAGAATCGGGTACTACCAACGTAATGTTTGTGGTAAACGATACACTCATCACTCCATCTACCCGCGATACTATTTTAGACGGTGTAACCCGTCATTCTATTTTAGATTTAGCTAGAGCCTGGGGCATGAAAGTAGAAGAACGCCGTGTAAGCATTGCCGAAATAATAGAAGCCGCAAAAAATGGCACCCTGCAAGATGCCTTTGGTGCCGGAACCGCCGCTACCATTGCGCATATTGCCGAAATAACGTATCAAGGCGAAACCTATACCCTTCCAGCGCCCGAAAACAGGGTGTTTTCTAATAAAGCATTGCATACACTTAAAGAAATTCGGTATGGTTTAAGCCCCGACGAATTTGGGTGGAATAGAATCCTCTAAGTCATATGAATATAAAAACCCGCCTTTAGAGCGGGTTTTTTGTTAAAAGATTGCTGACATTCTGTCATTATTTCTGTATTTTTGTATTGAATATGGATATGTTGCATACAACAAAAGAACACGACGAAAGCCGGCAGGGAGAAGTTTTGTTACTCGATGGGAAACAAAACGACCCCAATGGCCGTAAAGTATATATAGAAAGTTATGGCTGTGCCATGAACTTTTCGGATAGTGAAATTGTTGCCTCTGTTATGGTAGACATGGGTTTCGAAACCGTAGGAACCTACAAAGAAGCCGATGTCATTTTTATCAATACCTGCTCCATTCGCGATAACGCTGAACAGCGTGTACGCAACCGCTTGCGGGAGTTCGGATCTATAAAAAAACACAAACCCGCTGCGCTCATTGGTGTATTGGGCTGCATGGCCGAACGCCTCAAAGCCAAGTTTTTAGAAGAAGAAAAATTAGTAGACTTGGTAGTAGGCCCAGATGCCTATCGCGATTTACCGGGCTTAATTAATCAGGTAGATGAAGGTGAACGAGCAGTAAATGTGCTCCTTTCAAGAGAAGAAACCTATGCCGATATCAGTCCATTACGCCTAAACAGTAATGGTATTACCGCATTTGTTTCCATTATGCGTGGCTGCGACAATATGTGCTCTTTTTGCGTAGTTCCCTTTACCCGTGGCCGCGAACGTAGCCGCGATGCGCACTCTATTGTACAAGAAGTCCGCGATTTGGCAAGCGCTGGGTATAAAGAAATAACGCTTTTAGGTCAAAATGTAGATTCCTATAAATGGGCAAATGAAGACGGAACTGAAAAAGTGAATTTCGCTCAATTGTTGGCCCTCACCGCCGAAGTAGATCCGAATGTACGGGTACGTTTTTCTACCTCACACCCTAAAGATATTACCGACGAGGTGTTGCACACCATGGCCAAATATGAAAATATTTGCAAGTACATCCACCTACCTATCCAATCGGGTAACTCCAGAGTGTTGGATATT
>JAIPAN010000036.1 GCA_021740025.1 Sphingobacteriaceae bacterium | reverse complement strand
ATAGGGCTTTTGTTTTGCAATGGTACGCATGGCGGCCAAGCCCGCACAGGGCTGTTCGTTTAGGCATTTCATGCCAAACCAAGCCAAGGTTCGGTTTTCGCCATCAATGGGTACAATATCTGCAGCAATACTCACGGCCACTAAATCTAAATAAGCTTCTAAGTCCTCAAAAGGTAAGTCGTGTTTTTGCGCATAGGCTTGTATCAATTTAAAGCCGATGCCGCAGCCGGCTAATTCTTTGTAAGGATAACTGCAGTCTGCACGTTTCGGATCCAACACCGCCACCGCATCTGGTAAGTGTTCGCCGGGTAAATGGTGGTCGCAAATTATAAAGTCAACACCTTTTGCTTTGGCGTAAGCCACATGTTCTACCGATTTAATGCCGCAATCGAGGGCAATAATTAAGTTGAAATTATTTTCAGCTGCATAATCAATGCCCTTGTAGGAAATACCGTATCCTTCCAAATAGCGGTCGGGAATGTAATATTCCAATTGAGTATAGTATTTGCTAAAAAAGCTATAAACGAGTGCCACTGCCGTGGTGCCATCTACATCGTAATCGCCAAAAACGAGTATTTTTTCTTGTTGGCTAATGGCTTGTTCAATGCGTTCAATGGCTTGTTCCATATCTTGCATCAAAAACGGATCGTGCAGGTGGTGGATATTGGGTCTGAAAAAATCGCGGGCTTCGTCATAGTTATGCACTCCTCTTAAAACCAAGAGCCTAGCCAATACCTCATTTATTTGCAACGAGGCTTGGAGCTCAGGGATGAGTTCGGGAGTAGTTAGGGGGATTTCTGCCCATCTTTTTTGCATATCTTTGTGCTGCGTTTATCGCTTAAATATACTAAAACGTACCCTATACTGTGACTATTTTTCCGCTCGACGAAGGTTTTTATTCTGTAGATAGTAGTAAAAAGTTTATACCCTTTAATCCGGATATACACGCTGCCAAAGATCGGCCGGCTTCTTTATTTGTATACGTTCGCCCTTTTTTGATACAAACTGCTACGGATTTAATAGTGATTGATACCGGCTTGGGTTATGAGAATGAACAAGGAGAGTTGTATTTGCATGCGCATATTCGAGCCGCAGGTTTTTCACCAGAGGATGTAAGCTTGGTATTGATGTCGCACCTACACTTTGATCATTCGGGTGGCATGGTACAAAACAAAGATGGTCGTGCGGTATTGAGTTTTCCCAATGCTGAGTATGTGATTCAACGGGGAGAGTGGGAGGCAGCTTACAGCAAGCCATCTGCTTCGTACCACACCGATATTTTTGATGTAGTTCAACGCAGTGGGAGCATTCATTTTGTAGAGGGCAGCGGCCAACTAAGTAAAAATATTCATTTTGAAGTAAGTGGTGGCCATACCGAATTTCATCAGGTTTTTATGATTGAAGAAAATGGAGAAACGATTTTCTTTGGCGGAGATGTAGTGCCCGAACCCGAACAACTGCTCCGAAAATTTATGGCCAAATACGATTTTGATCCACGTAAAACGATGGAACTTCGTGAAGCCTATGGCAAGCAAGCCGCCCAAGGCAATTGGACTTGTTTGTATTACCATGCGAAAAGTAAGCCTTACTCTAAAGTGGCTTTTTCAGATGGTGGCTTCCAGATTCTTACTCAATAACTATTATTCATTTCTTGGTCTTTTCTGAATAGGCAAAATAATATCGTCCTTAAATGCCTTTTGAACAAGTTCGGTTAGTTTATCATATGTATTTACAAAATCTTTCAGAATACCGTATTCAGGATTATAGGGATAACAATTTTGTAGATAAAAGTGTGGTGCATACGCATTAATATTCTTTGTTGATATTTTTTTGGTATACTCTAATATATAGAGAGTATTGACATCATAAATATCTTTTTCAAGAGTGTCCGTTCCCTGAATTACTTTGCAGCTTTGGGAAACTTTACGGTAATTCTCATTCGAATGGTTGAATGCATCTGATGGGGCTATTAATTTTAGATAGGTTTGCGCTTCAATTCTATTAAGTTTTTTTTGATTAATCTTGAGCTTTGCATTTTTCCTAAAATACTCTAGATTGGCCAATCTCATTATATAATATGCTTTCTTTTTCCTCACTATAGCATAAAATATATAATCAATGCTAATCCAATTAGAATCGAAATATACTATTAAAGCATAATCGATCTTATTCAATTGCATAAATTTTTCCAACGAATCAACTTCAGGAACTAGTAATTTCCTTGTCTCTGGTAATATTTTTACTTGAGCATAAACTGTTGTACCTAATAATAAGACAGCTAAAACTATGATTTTTTTGAGGTGTTTCATCATTCTTCATCGATAATACAAACTGGTTGCCCGGAGTATTTCATTACATAATCAACATATATACCCTTCAATTCATCTTTGGTCATGGTTCCACCCGGATAACTAAAGATATCAGAATTCATATAACTATTTGCATTTTTCAAGCCGGTCCATGCTAAAGCTGTGGCATCTTTTACCGGCATAGTATAAAGTCCGGAAAGGAAGCTAGCCATAGGCTGAATATAATCAGCAGCCATTTTTTGATGCTCTACCGATTTTATCTTGCTACCTTGACCTGTGTAGGCAAAATACGCATGCACTATTTCATGAATAACGGCAGAGGCCGTATTCTCTTTTGTGGTGGGCAATAGGGTATTTATGTTAATCTTGAGCGTTCCCGAAAAAATGCCATTTGCAGAGGCTGGATCTGCTTGAAATTGAGCCGCTACTGACACCCCATCTTGGTCATAAAGTTCCGGAAGATCCACCACCTTAATTTGCACTTTGGTATTTTTATCTAGTGCAGTAATAATTTGCCCTATTTTGCCAGTCATATTTGCAAGTTTTAAATTCTGTACCACTGCTTTCAAACAAGGGTTTGTTACATTATTGGTAATGTCTGCAAGATTATTGGGAGGTGGAAGTGGAGGAGGCGTATTATACCCACCCCCACCACCATGTGGCATGTTACCATAGTCTGGGCCAGTAGGCAGGCCGCTCCAGTTGCCTCCGCCACCACCGCCACTAGGGCCACTATCGGTATAAATAGTAAAACATACCTGTGAAATATCGTAATAGGTGTTGCAATCGGGTGCTCCTCCTACACATACTGTTATTTGCCAAACCTGGGTATAACAGAACTGTTCGGCTAGCATGAGGTTATTGTTAGGGGGTATTTGTCCCTTTGCTTGGGGTGCTACATAGCCTAGCAAGTTTTCTGGGCCGGTTATGCCTAGGCCTATGTTTTTTAGGGTATTGCCCCACCAGTCTTCTACTAGTATTACGCCTTTAAAAGGAATGTTGGGGTTTTTGTAGTTTGGCCAATAGTTCTTTTCGGGCAGTTTGGTAACTACTTCGCTACGATATTGTTTCTGGGCATCTTTATAAATAAGAAGATAGCTTAATTCGCTTAGGGGGATATTCCCGCTTTGGGTTTGCAAGGCAATGGCTTGCTCGTAAACCAAGGGTACCACAACCACCTTTCCAAAAGACATATTTTGAACACTTGCCTCGGCCCAAAGGGGTTCTTTGGCTACGCCGTGTCGGGTAGTGCTATCTGGGGCTGTGTGGCTGGTATCGGTAAGTACCGTGGTTTCGAAATAGTTTTGGGCTTGTTTTACAATTTTTTGTGGTGTGGTAATTTCTTTTTGGCAGGTGGTTAAGCTAAAAATCGCTAAAATTACTAGTGTGCACCTTAAAAGGTGGTTGAAGGGTCGCGGTGTTTTCATAGGCTAAATAATATTAACCTAAACGCAAAAAAATGAGAAGAAAGTATAAGCAATAAAAAAAGCCCCATCCATTGCTGAATGAGGCTTTTAATAAAATTTAAGGCTACTTATTTGCTAGCAACTAGTGTGATGTCAAGCGTAAATTCATCATCAATGGCTTTGTCGCCAATGCTATCGAAAAAGCTTTTAGAACCGTAACGGATATCGTATTTGGTACGGTCTACTTTTACTCCTTTAGCTACTGCAGTAAGGCTAGTGCCTTTTACTGCCAAGGTAGCAGGGAATGAAAGTGCTTTGGTGATGCCTTTAATGGTTAAGTTACCACTAACAGTAAGTTTACCGGCAGCTGCGGGCGTTACTTTGGTAATTACAAAATTGGCAGTAGGGAATTTCTCTACGCCAAAAAAATCGTCGGCTTTTAAATGACCCTCTAATCGAGCACCTGCACCATCTGTACTGGTAATGGTAGTCATATCAATGGTAAAAGAACCTTGAGCTAATTTTGTTCCGCTCAAACTTAATGTGCCACCGGCTAGTTTAATTGTACCGCTGTGTTCGCCGGTTACTTTTTTGCCATTCCAAAGAATAATTGATTTTTGTGTGTCTACTTTAAACGTAGAAGTTTTTGGTGCAGTAGTAAATGCAAAGCCTACAAAGGCTAAGGCTACCACCAAGGTTGATAATACTTTTTTCATTTTCTGATTCATTTTTATTTATACAAACATAGGAAATATATAAAGATGTTTAAACATCTACTGGTCTTATTAATAATTTTATAATACAAAAACGGCGTTCCAACTTAAATTAGAACGCCGTTAGCGCCAGTATATTTTAGGCAAATTTATACGTAGCTCTCTATTGGAGGGCAGGCACAAATAAGCGTACGATCGCCATAGGTATCGTTTACTTTACCCACCGAAGGCCAAAATTTATGGGCCGCCACGTAAGGCAATGGAAAAGCCGCTGTTTGACGAGAATATGGATGTTTCCAGTCATCGGCAGTAAGTACTGCAGCTGTGTGCGGTGCATTTTTTAATGGATTATCCACCTTGTCCGCTATGCCTTTTTCTACTGCATCAATCTCTAAACGGATAGCAATTAAGGCATCGCAAAAACGATCCAATTCATGCTTTGGTTCTGATTCGGTAGGTTCTATCATTAAGGTTCCAGCTACTGGAAACGAAACGGTTGGTGCATGAAATCCATAGTCCATTAAACGTTTCGCAATATCGGTTACCTCTACGCCAAAGTTTTTGAAGGCACGGCAATCTAAAATCATTTCGTGAGCGCAACGGCCGTTGGCCCCGGCATACAATACCGGATAACTTTTTTCTAAACGAGCTTTCATGTAGTTGGCGTTTAAAATAGCGTATTTGGTAGCATCGGTTAAGCCTTCGCCACCCATCATGGCAATGTAGGCATGAGAAATTAGTAAGATGGAAGCCGAGCCCCACGGTGCTCCAGAAACTGCAGGAATGGATTTATCTCCACCTATAGCTACAACAGCATGTCCCGGTAAAAAAGGAACCAAATGTTTTGCTACGCCAATGGGGCCCATACCCGGGCCACCGCCACCATGTGGTATACAGAAGGTTTTGTGCAAGTTTAGGTGACACACATCGGCACCAATTGCTGCTGGACTAGTTAAGCCAACTTGGGCATTCATGTTGGCTCCATCCATATAAACTTGCCCACCGTGTTGGTGAATGGTATCACAAATTTCAATAATAGATTCTTCAAAAACACCGTGTGTTGATGGATAGGTAACCATTAAACAGGATAAGTTTTTGCTGTGCTCTTCGGCTTTAGCGGTTAAATCGGCTACGTCTATATTTCCTTTTTCATCACAAGCAACCACTACAATTTGCATGCCTGCCATGGCAGCCGATGCTGGGTTGGTACCGTGTGCCGATGAAGGTATGAGGGCTACATTTCGGTACCCTTCGCCACGATCGTGGTGGTAGGCACGAATAACCATGAGGCCTGCATATTCGCCTTGGGCACCTGCATTTGGTTGTAAGCTCATGGCTGCAAAGCCGGTAATTTCGCTCAACCAGTGGTTTAATTCATCAAATATTTGCATGTAGCCACCCACCTGATCGGTAGGAGCAAAGGGATGCATAGTACCAAATTCTTCCCAAGTAACGGGCACCATTTCAGTGGTGGCGTTCAGCTTCATGGTACATGATCCCAAGGCAATCATCGAATGACAAAGTGATAAATCTTTTGCTTCTAACGATTTAATGTAACGCAATAATTCGTGCTCTGAATGATGCGAATTGAATACCGGATGGCTTAGGTAGGCCGATGTACGGGCCAATGCATTCGGGTAGTTTTGACTTAGACCGCTTGCTATTTTCTCTAAATCTATATCATGAATGGTTTTTCCTTTTACCTTGGCAAATAACCGCACTAGTGTTTCAATATCTGCAAATTGGGTAGTTTCATCAATAGAAATACTTGCACTAGTACCTTGGTAATGGAAATTAACTTCGTTGTTTAATGCTTCGCCATGTATAGGTCCGCATAAATCACCCAACTCAAAAGTAAGCGTATCAAAAAAGTTGGTGTTGGTTTGGGTATAGCCTAATTCTTTTAAGGCAGCAGCCAATAGGCTAGTTAATCCATGGATACGTTCTGCAATCAATTTTAATCCCTTTGGACCGTGATACGTGGCGTACATACCAGCCATAATGGCTAGTAAAGCTTGTGCGGTACAAATATTAGAGGTGGCTTTATCTCTGCGGATGTGTTGCTCACGAGTTTGTAAAGCCATACGTAAGGCGTAATTGCCAGCGCTATCTATGGTTACACCGATAATACGGCCTGGCATAGAGCGTTTGTATTCTTCTTTAGTTGCAAAAAATGCTGCATGTGGACCGCCAAAACCCATTGGAATGCCGAAACGTTGAGTAGAACCTACCACGATATCAGCTCCCCATTCTCCCGGAGGAGTTAAAAGTAGCAGACTCATGATGTCTGCAACCACTGTCAGTTTTACCTCGTTTTGTTGTGCTTTTTCTGCAAAATTACGGTAGTCATACACTTCGCCATTTCCAGCAGGGTATTGTACCATGGCCCCAAAAAAATCTTGGTTGAGTGCAATTTCTTGGTGGTTACCAATAACCAATTCGATGCCATAAGGGGCCGAACGGGTGCGCAATACATCAATAGTTTGAGGGAAAACAGCTTCTGAAACAAAGAAGCGTATGGCTTCATCACGGCTACGCAAACTGTATTGCATAAACATGGCTTCGGCCGCTGCTGTACTTTCATCTAATAAAGAAGCATTGGCAATTTCCATTCCCGTTAAATCCAATACCATGGTTTGGAAATTTAATAAGGCCTGTAAACGCCCTTGTGCAATTTCTGCTTGGTAAGGAGTGTATTGGGTGTACCATCCTGGATTTTCTAAAATATTTCGTTGAATTACACCCGGAACTTGTACACCATAATAGCCCTGTCCGATGTACGATTTGAACACCTTATTTTTAGAAGCTGTTTGTTTTAGCTTGCTTAAATAATTGGTTTCGCTAAGTGCTTCGGGTAAGCGAAGCGCTTGTTTTAATCTGATGTTGGCCGGAACGGTTTGCTCAATCAACTCGTCAATTGATTTTACGCCGATGGTTTTTAACATTTCTTGCGTATCTGCCGTATTGGGGGCAATATGTCTGTTTTTAAATTGTTCTTGGTAGTGGATGGATGTGCTCATGAAAATTTCAGAAAATTAGGTGGAACAAAGGTACCCTTTTTGCTGTTTAAAGCAATTGAATACCGTGCTTTTGCAAAATTTTTAGACAAAAATTTTCAACATTTTTAAGAATTAGAATTCGGCTAAAAAATAACTTATTTTAACTGAGCCAAATAGCGCTGAATGGTGTTCTCCATGCCCAAATAGAGGCAATCGCATACCAATGCATGACCGATGCTTACCTCTACTAATTGGGGTACTTTTTGAGCGAAAAACTGGAGGTTGTGCAAATTTAAATCGTGGCCGGCATTTATTCCTAGGTTTAGATGCGTGGCTAACTCTGCTGCTTTGCGATAGGGGGCTATTGCTAAGTCAGGATTTTGGGAAAATTTGTGAGCGTAGCTTTCTGTGTATAACTCAATTCTATCGGTACCAGTTTGTGCGGCGCCTTCCACCATTTTTTCATCGGCATCTACAAAAATAGATACCCGTATACCTGCCTTTTTAAATTCGGCAATTACTTCTTTTAAATACGTTTGATGGGTGATGGTGTCCCAGCCATGGTTTGAGGTTAATTGCCCCAAGACATCGGGTACCAGTGTAACTTGGGTAGGTTTATTCGCCAATACCAAATCCACAAAGCTGCGTTCTTTCGGGTTGCCTTCTATATTATATTCGGTGGTGATGATTTCTTTCAGTTCGTACACATCTTGGTAACGGATATGGCGTTCATCGGGACGAGGGTGCACCGTAATACCTTGCGCACCAAAGCGCTCAGCATCTTGCGCCACTTGTAAGAGGTTGGGGTTATTGCCCCCACGTGCGTTTCGGAGGGTTGCAAATTTGTTGATGTTTACCGAGAGTTTTGTCATCATACAAAAGTACATTCTTTCTTTGACTTTGCCCTAAAAATACAAAGAGA
>JAIPAN010000035.1 GCA_021740025.1 Sphingobacteriaceae bacterium | reverse complement strand
GTCTTTATCGCTAGCAATACTATGGTCGCTTAGTTCCAAAAAAGAGGCATATTCTGGTGTTGCTTTTAGAAGAGAAAAGATAGTTTTATCTATGCTGGGCTCAAAATTCCAATTTACCTTGTGGTCTTTTACACCTTGTAGGTATGCCGGGTGATTGCGTAGGGCATCAATAAATAAGTTTTGGTTTAATTTGGTAGGGGCATCTAAATCTTCGGCACTAGGGAGGTATTTATTTGCTCTATCTTCGGCATCTGTGCTGCTATAATCGGCCACCAAAATGAGTAAAGAAAGGGTATAGAAATACATTTCATTTACCGATTCTATATGGTTTATCAGGGCTTTTTCGAAAGATTTTAACTCTTTGTTTTCAGCCTGGTGATACGCATATAGCGTTTGTAATACTTTTACTCTCAGTTGCCTTCTGTTTAGCATAATAAAGAACGATTTGGTTAAAATTAACCGGGTGTATTTTTAGAAACTTGCTTTTATTTTCTTGATATCTTCAATGCGTTTTTCGGCAATTTTATTGGCCGCTTCGCTGGTTGGTATATTTTCTGTTTTCGATTTTTTTAATACGGTTCGGGTGGCATCGTAAATGTTTTCTGCCAGCTGCATAGTTCTTTTTTTACTATAACCAGCAATCTCCGAATAACAATTTATTAAGCCACCGGCATTAATTAAGTAGTCGGGGGCATATAAAATACCCTTTTCTAAAAGCAGTTTTCCGTGAACCGATTCGTCGGCCAATTGATTGTTTGCTGCTCCTGCAATAATAGAGCAGTTTAAGCGCTCAATAGTTTCGGTATTCACCGTAGCACCTAATGCACAAGGCGCATAAATATCAATATCTAAATCAAAAATAGAATTATTAGCTACCGCCTCGGCACCGTATTTTTTAGCTACTTTTTGTAAACGGTCTTCGTCAATATCACTTACATATACCTTAGCGTTTTCTTCGCGAAGTAAGTGTACCAAATTTTCGCCTACATGGCCAATGCCCTGTACGGCTATAGATTTTCCGGCCAAACTATCGTTTCCGAACTGCTCTTTTACACAGGCTTTAATACCCATAAAAACGCCTTTAGCGGTTACAGGAGAAGGGTCGCCACTACCACCCAACGATTCTGGTACGCCGGTAACATATTCTGTTTCCATGCGAATGTATTCCATGTCTTTCGGGTTGGTGCCTACATCTTCGGCGGTAATAAAAGAGCCGTTTAAGTTTTTAATAAATTTACCATACCTACGCATCATGGCTTCGCTTTTGTCGGTTCGGCTATCGCCAATAATTACCGCTTTACCGCCACCTAAATTTAAGCCAGTTATAGCTGCTTTATAGGTCATACTTCTCGATAGGCGCAATACATCTTGCAAGGCATCTTGTTCGTTGGCATAACTCCACATGCGGGTACCACCCAATGCTGGGCCTAAGGTAGTATCGTGAATGGCAATAATTGCTTTAAGACCAGTTTCGGCATCGTTGCAAAAAACAACATTTTGGTGTCCAAATTGGCTTATTTGTTCAAAAATAGAAAGCGTATTTTTGGTATTTGATGGCATGTGTTCGATAAATATCGTTGGGCAAAAGTAGTAAAATTTAAACAAGATTTCGGTTTTATACAGGAATTTAGCTGTAGAAAAAACTGTACTTTTATGCCCGATGAAAGACCTAGCCTATCTCAATAAATTCTTTTTAAAGTACAAATGGAGGCTTATACCGGGAGTTATTTTTGTAATAATTGCCAACCTCTTTGCTGTATTGCCCGCACAAGTTATTAGAACCACCTTTAATTTGGTGAGTGAAAATATAGCCATTTACCGTCTTTTTATAGGTTTCGAGCGTCAAGCTATTGTACTGCAGCTTTTTGGTTACAGCGTACTCTTTTTTGGGGTTGTAGTTTTGCTTTTGGCTTTAATTAGAGGACTTTTTTTATTTTTTATGCGCCAAACCATCATTCTCATGTCGCGACATATAGAGTATGATTTAAAAAATGAGATTTATAGCCATTACCAATCTTTGTCCTTGGCTTTTTTTAGAAAAAATACTACCGGCGATTTAATGAATAGGGTAACCGAAGATGTAAGTCGGGTGCGCATGTATTTAGGCCCAGCAATAATGTATTCCATCAATACTGCTGTGCTATTCCTTTTGGTTATATATGCTATGGTTACGGTGAATTTAAAATTAGCTATTTTGAGTCTGTTGCCTTTGCCATTTTTAGCGCTAACCATTTATTTGGTAAACAACATCATCAATAGTCGTAGCGAACGCATACAAGTGCAACTTTCAAACTTATCCTCATTTGTGCAAGAAACTTTTTCGGGCATTCGCTTAATTAAAGCCTATGTAAGAGAAAATGAGGTAGCAGGGAGGTTTACCGAATCGAGTTTAAACTACCAGCGCAATTCTATGGATTTGGTAAAAGTGCAAGCCTTGTTTTACCCCATTATGTTACTATTAGTGGGTTTAAGTACCATTATTACGGTTTATGTGGGTGGTTTTGAAGTGATAAATGGACATATAACTGCGGGTAATATCGCAGAGTTTGTAGTGTATGTCACTCAACTTACGTTTCCTGTAATGTCATTAGGTTGGGTAACCTCACTCATTCAACGAGCTGCAGCTTCCCAAAAGCGCATCAATGAATTTTTGCACACCGAGCCAGAGATTAAGAGCGGACAAACCGAAGTGCAGCTAAAGGGCAATATTCAGTTTAAAAACGTCAGTTTTACCTACCCCGATACGGGAATACAAGCACTTAAAAACGTCAATTTTGAGCTCAAACAAGGCGAATTATTAGCCATCATAGGTAAAACAGGTTCCGGTAAATCAACCTTAGCCAATTTATTAATGCGCATGTACGATGTACAAGCAGGAGAAATTTGTGTAGAAGAACAGCCTATCAAAAATCTAAATCTCATACACTACCGCTCCCAAATAGGATTTGTGCCTCAGGAAGTGTTTTTGTTTTCAGATACCATTGCCAATAATATTGCATTTGGCTGCAGTGCCACCTTGCCCGAAATTGAAACAGCCGCCAAGCAAGCCGCCGTGCACGAAAATATAAACACCTTTGAAAAAGGCTACCAAACGCTGTTGGGAGAGCGTGGAATTACCTTATCGGGTGGACAAAAACAACGTGTTTCTATTGCTAGAGCCTTGGTTAAACAGCCTTCCTTGTTAATTTTAGACGATTCCTTATCAGCCGTAGATACCCGCACCGAAGAACAGATTTTGAGAAATTTAGATAGCTATACGCAGCATAGTACAACACTTATTATTGCCCACCGAATTTCTAGTATTAAACAAGCCAACCAGATTTTGGTATTAGATGGAGGTGAAATTATTGAATCGGGTAACCACACTCAGTTACTCTCTAAAAAAGGATATTATTACGAACTCTATCAAAAACAATTGCTAGATGAAGAAAGAACAGCGCATTAATCAATTGTGTTTTTCTTTTTTGGAAATTTCTATATTAATACTTTATATTTACGTTAAGCATTAACCAACATACTACGAATGGGAGATTTTGACAACAAAGAGCGGGAAGAAGTTTTTTCCAAAAAAGTGAGAGCGGGTAAACGCACCTATTTTTTCGATGTAAAAGCCACACGTTCTAATGACTATTACGTGACCGTAACTGAGAGTAAAAAAAGATTAGAAGATGGCGTTTTTATTAAACACAAAATCTTCTTGTACAAAGAAGATTTTGAAAAATTTGCCGAAGGCTTAAAAGAAACAATTGACTATGTGAAAGCAAATCAAGAAGTGGTAGAAAAACGCTATGAATACAACGAAAATTCAGCCGAATCTACCAAAGTAAGCGACGACGATTTTAACTTCGAAATTTAATTAAACGAAATCAAGCAAAGAGGCTGTTCCCCAACGAACGGCCTTTTTCTGTTTCTAGGCTTTATAAAACGGGCATTATTTGCTAAATTGCGCCAAATTTTACAACACACATGGCATTACAATGCGGAATTGTTGGCTTGCCCAACGTCGGAAAATCGACCTTATTTAATTGTTTATCTAACGCAAAAGCACAAGCGGCTAACTTCCCGTTTTGTACCATAGAGCCCAACGTGGGGGTTATTACTGTGCCTGATGAGCGTCTGACCAAATTGGCCGAATTGGTAAAACCACAACGTATTTTACCCAACACCATAGAGATAGTAGATATTGCCGGTTTGGTTAAAGGAGCCAGTAAAGGAGAGGGTTTGGGTAATCAGTTTTTAGGAAATATCCGTGCTACCGATGCCATTATACACGTTTTACGTTGTTTTGATGATGGTAATGTGGTACACGTCGATGGCTCTGTTGATCCCATTCGTGATAAAGAAATTATTGATACCGAGTTGCAATTGAAAGATTTAGATACGGTACTTAAGAAAATTCAAAAAGTAGAAAAGCAAGCCAAAACTGGCAACGATAAAGATGCTAAAAAGGCTTACGAGATTGCTTTAATAGCTAAAAGTCATTTAGAGTCGGGAAAATCGGTGCGTACGGCACCCATTAGTGCCGAAGATATGGACTACTTAGCCGATTGTTTTTTATTAACCGCTAAGCCAGTTTTATACGTTTGTAACGTAGACGAAGGCTCGGTAACCAAAGGCAATGCCTATGTGGACCGTGTAAAACAAGCTGTAAAAGAAGAAAATGCCGAGGTATTAATTATTTCGGCCAAAATAGAATCGGAAATTACCGAATTGGAAAGCTATGAAGAGCGTCAATTGTTTTTGGAAGATTTAGGTTTAGCCGAATCGGGCGTAGCCAAACTTATAAAAGCGGCCTATTCTTTGTTAAACTTTGCCACGTATTTTACAGCTGGGGTACAGGAGGTAAGAGCATGGACCATTGAAAAAGGCTGGACAGCCCCACAGGCTGCCGGCGTTATTCATACCGATTTCGAAAAAGGTTTTATACGTGCCGAAGTCATAAAATATACCGATTATATTGCACTAGGCTCTGAAAATGCCTGCAAAGAAGCAGGAAAACTGAACGTAGAGGGTAAAAGTTACCTGGTGGCCGATGGCGATGTTATGCATTTCCGCTTTAATGTTTAATTGTACCTTTATTTAAATTATTAACCTGTACCCATAGTTCAATGGATAGAATTGCAGATTCCGGTTCTGCAGATGGGGGTTCGAATCCCTCTGGGTACACAAAATACATACCATGGAACCAAAAGATAGCAATGGAAATATCCTACAAGCCGGCGATTCGGTAGTAGTGACACAAACCCTCAAAGTAAAAGGATTTTCGAGTGGAATTAAACGGGGCACCGTGGTAAAAAATATCCGTTTAACCGACGATGAAGATGCCATTGAAGGCAAAGTAGAAGGTTCGGTTATTGTAATTAAAACCTGTTATTTAAAGAAAAAGTAATTAAACAGCAAAGGTTCGAAAGGTTAGGTTAACTCTAGGCTGTTTAATTTTTGTGCTTTTATTTAGTCTGTGTAACCAATAGGTTTGAGTTTCGTTTTTCATTAGCAACAAACTCCCGTTTTCTAAATTTAGGGAAACTATTTGTCCACTATTTTTGTTTTTAAAGCTAAATTTTCGTTCTGCACCTAAACTAAGTGAAGCAATACAGCTATTTTTACTCAACGATTTTTCGTCATCACTGTGCCAACCCATAGCTTCATCGCCAGAATGATACAAATTAAGTAAGCAAGAATTGTAGGTAAAGCCACTTAAATCTTCTACTAACTTTTTTAATTCAAGCAAGTCTTTAGTCCAGGGCAAAGCCACCTTGGTACTATTGGAATAGGTATAAGAATAGCCTAAATCGCCATACCAGGCAACTTTTCGTTTGGTAATGTATTGTTTGCCAAAAATACGAGCCTCATCATTTTTCCAATCAATAGTGTTTAGTAACTGATGGTAAAAATGATCGGCAAGTTTAGGTGTAAGTACTGGGCCGAAATAATTAACGGTACCCTCAAAAGGCAATACATTGTGCTCAGAATCAACTCCAAACAAATTCATTTTAGTTTGCCATCATGCGAATGAATGAGGCAATTTTCGCCTTCATTTCGCCACGGGTTACAATAAAATCTAGAAAACCGTGCTCTAGCACAAATTCCGATGTTTGGAATCCTTTAGGCAAATCTCGTTTGATGGTTTCTTTAATAACTCTTGGACCAGCAAAACCAATTAAGGCACCTGGTTCGGCAATATTAATATCGCCTAGCATGGCGTAAGAGGCGGTTACTCCACCCGTGGTTGGGTCGGTTAGTAAAGAGATATATGGAATCTTCGCTCTGCTTAGTAAGGCTAATTTAGCCGATGTTTTAGCCATTTGCATTAAGGAAAATGCTGCTTCCATCATACGGGCACCACCCGATTTAGAAATCAATAAAAACGGAATTTTATTTTTGATGCAATAGTCAATAGAACGGGCAATTTTTTCGCCCACTACCGATCCCATAGAACCTCCAATAAAGGCAAAATCCATACAAGCTACTACTAAATCTTGCCCCTCAATTTTTCCATGAGCAGCTCTAATGGCATCTTTTAAGCCTGTTTTTTTGGTAGTTTCGGCAATACGCTCGGTATATTTTTTGCTATCGGTAAAGTTTAGAGGATCACCAGAAGTTAAATTGCCAAACAATTCTTTAAAATCATTGTGGTCAAATAACAGTTCAAAATACTCCCTAGAGCCAATGCGTAAATGGTGATTGCAATACTGGCAAACGTGTAAATTATCTACTTGTTCTTGGTAGTGTAGGGCTTTTTTGCAAGATGGACACTTTTCCCAAATGCCATCCGGAGCTTCTAATTTATCTTCTGTAGAGGTATGAATTCCCTTTTTATCTCTCTTAAACCAAGCCATATTGCTATATATTGAGCTACAAAGAAACAAAAAAATAAGAAATCATACCGCTTTAAATTTCCAAATACTGCAATATTAATTGCCAATTTTATTCGTTTTATAGCCAAAATGCGTATTTTCGGGCTAATT
Organism: Sphingobacteriaceae bacterium; assembly: GCA_021740025.1. Next base: position 1,395 of record JAIPAN010000035.1, on the reverse strand, counting down.
AATTTTCTTTAATAAAAAACCATATGAGCTTAAAAAATTTTACCGGAGTGTTAGTAGGCGATGCCGTTCAAGAATTGTTTGAAGTTGCCAAAAAACATCAATTTGCCTTGCCGGCTGTTAACGTAATTGGAACCAATTCTATCAATGCAGTTATGGAAACTGCCAAAGCGGTAAAATCGCCAGTTATTATCCAATTATCAAACGGTGGAGCTCAATTTTATGCTGGTAAAACATTAAGCAACGAAAATCAACAAGCTTGTATTTTGGGAGCTGTTTCGGCTGCTGAGCATGTACATTTGCTAGCAGAACAGTACGGTATTGCGGTAATTTTACATACCGATCATGCGGCTAAAAAATTATTGCCTTGGATTGATGGTTTGTTAGATTATGGCGAAAAATTCTTCGCCCGTCATGGAAAACCATTGTTTTCGTCTCATATGATTGATTTATCGGAAGAATCATTAGAAGAAAATATAGAAATCTGTAAAGCCTATTTAGCCCGTATGGCCAAAATGGGCATGACCTTAGAAATAGAATTAGGCGTAACAGGTGGCGAAGAAGATGGGGTAGATAATACCGATGTAGATAGCGCCAGATTGTACACCCAACCTTCCGAAGTAGCCTATGCGTATAAAGAGTTGAGTAGCGTAAGCGATAAATTTACCATTGCTGCTGCTTTTGGAAATGTACACGGCGTTTACAAGCCCGGAAATGTAAAATTACAACCCGTTATTTTAAAAAATTCGCAAGAATTCATACGCCAAGAATTTTCCTTAAGCCCAGAAAAACCAATAAATTTTGTTTTCCACGGTGGTTCAGGTTCCTCTCAAGAAGAAATTAGAGAAGCCATTTCTTACGGTGCCATTAAGATGAATATAGATACCGATATGCAATGGGCATATTGGGAAGGTGTGCTAGACTTCTACAAAGCAAAAGAAGCGTATTTACAAGCTCAAATTGGCAACCCCGAAGGTGAGGATGTGCCGAATAAGAAATTTTACGATCCACGTGTATGGTTGCGTAAAGGCGAAGAGCAATTTGTAGCACGTTTAACCCAAGCTTTTGAAGATTTAAATTGCCTAAACGTAAACGATAAACTCTAATGGCTATACGGGTAAATAAGGTAGATTCTGAACTTGAATTAGCCCACGTCTTCGAAATTCGTAGAGAGGTTTTTGTGGACGAACAAGACTGCCCACCCGAATTGGAGTGGGAGTTTGAAGATGAATCTACTCACTTTTTAGCCAGATTAGACGAATTGCCAGTGGGTGCAGCCCGTTGGCGTAAAACAGAGAAAGGGTATAAATTAGAGCGTTTTGCGGTGGCCATGGCCTACAGAGGCAAGGGAGTTGGCCAAGCGTTGGTAGCTGCGGTATTAGCTGATTTACCAGAAGA
>JAIPAN010000034.1 GCA_021740025.1 Sphingobacteriaceae bacterium | reverse complement strand
AATTAATTGTTAGGCCAGAATTTAGGAACACATAGTTCCAAATCATGCTTTCTATAAATTCCGGGATAAAATGGTAATTCCGAAAAATGGTTTCATCGGGGTAAAAAGTAACCGAAGTTCCGTTACGCTGCGTGGTTTCGGTTTCGGGTACATCATTGGTCAATTCCCCTCTTTCAAATTCGGCCTTTTTGGTTTTGCCATCGCGGTACGATTGTACGGCAAAATGCGACGACAAGGCGTTTACGGCCTTGGTTCCCACACCATTTAAACCTACCGATTTCTGAAAAGCTTTGGAATCGTATTTACCGCCGGTATTAATTTTAGATACGCAATCTATTACTTTACCCAAAGGAATGCCTCGGCCAAAATCTCGTACAATTACCCGTTGATCTGAAATGGTAATGTCAATCGTTCTGCCCGAACCCATCACAAACTCATCTATAGAGTTATCTACAATTTCTTTCAGCAAAACATAAATTCCATCGTCGTAGGCAGAGCCATCACCCAACTTCCCGATATACATCCCGGGGCGTAAACGTATGTGCTCTTTCCAATCGAGGGAACGAATGCTGTCTTCACTGTAATTTAATTCGGCCATGTATTGGGTATAGAGTTCTAAAACGCAAATCTAATAGATTTCTCTACTGAATTTGGTGCTAAATTTCCACATGTGTAGAAATTGAGGAAATATGGCTACAAAAAAGAGCCGATGGGAAAGCATTGGAGTACTAAATAGCCACAAACAAGTTTGGCATAGTTCTAGATTATATCATGATATACATTTTATTGCTCATCATTTTAATTTAGAAAGCATATGAAAACGAAACCAAGTCCTAGCCTCACACAACTTACCAAAAAGTTTGATAAAGAATTGTTGCTTATTTTAAGCAAAGATTTAATAACGCATATACTTCAGCTACAAAAACAACGTTAACAAAGCAAGAGCACATTTTAGCTCGGGAAGAAAGCTTGCCATTTGCACATGTTAAGCAAGAAAGGAGCCTTTTGAAAGATTGGCTCCTTTTTACGTTTATTACCGTATTTTCGCAAAGAAATTCAATGGCGCACTAAACGATTGTCTATTCTTTTAATCTTACTCTTATGAATTTACTACTTACTCGGGCTAGCCTATTCATTTGCTGTTGTTTTATACTAGTTGGAGCTAGTGCAAAAGCACAAAAAAAGCCGAAAGAACTAATTAAAAACACTTTTTTAACAAGTATTGAACTGGATGGCTTGGCCAAAGAATGGGACCAAAATCAGTTCACTACCGATAAGGTATCGGGCATAAGTTATGCCTTTGCCAACAACGATTCTACCCTATTTGTGATCCTGAAAACAGCCAACAAAGAGAGTATAGCAAAAATGATACATTGGGGACTGAGCCTGGGTTTTAATGCTATTGGGCAAAAAAAAGTGCAAGAAAGTATAGGCTTTCCTGCCGGCAAAGCACAAGACAAACGTTTCCAACCGGTTTTGGGCAGAACCAAGAGACCATCCATTAAAGAAGAAGTTGTACAATTAAACAGCATTGAATTGCGTGGTTTTACCAACCTTATTGATGGCCCCATTGCACTGAAGAATGATTTCGGAATTCTTGCTTCTGCCCAGTTCAACGAAGCGGAAGAGTTGATTTGTGAGTACGCCTTGCCAATGAAATTATTGCAAATAAATCCATCTAAAAATGATATTTTTGCGTGCCAAATAAAAGTAAATGGGCTTGTTTTGGGAGCTAGTCCAGCTGTTGTAAGTAGAACTGCACAACCGAGAGGAATACCTTCTGGGCTAACAAACACAAACAGTTTATTAGACAGCACAGAATTTTGGGTATTTTACCCATTGGCTAGTAACTAGCCTTTACAAATAAAAACACACATGAAACAAATACTATCATTCTTTCTATTATACTTAATAAGTTTAACTACCCTAGCACAAAGCAATTACGAAGTAAGCGGCTCTGTAAGGGATTCTTCGGGCTTAAGCGTTATTGCCGCCACGGTTAAACTACGTTCGGCAAAAGACAGTTTGTTTACCCGTACCAATGCCGATGGAGCTTTTAGCTTTAAAGGGGTAAAATCAGGACAATTTACCTTGTCTATCACGAGCTTAGGGTTTCAATCGGCATTGCGTAAATACATGTACAATGAGGGCGAAGGAAACTTGGCTTTAGGTGTCATCAACTTAAAAAATTCGAGTAAGCAATTGAATGAGGTTGTGATTTCGGGTACCCCAGCCGTTACGGTTAAAGAAGATACCTTAGAGTTTAGAGCGGCTGATTATAAATTAAAAGACGATGCCCAGGTAGAAGATTTATTGAAAAAATTACCAGGTGTAGAGGTTGATAAAGATGGGAATGTAAAGGCTCAAGGAAAAGCGGTTACGAGAGTTCGAGTAAATGGAAAAGACTTTTTTGGTGGTGATGTTAAAACTGCCACCCAGCAATTACCAGCCAATTTAATTGATAAAATACAATTGATTGACGATTATGGCGACCAAGCAAACTTCACCGGTGTAAAAGAAGGTGATCCCGAAAAAATATTAAACATTCAAATTAGGCCTGACAAAAACAACGGGTATTTTACACAAGGTAGAATTGGACAAGGAAACGAGGGTCGTTACCAAGGTAATATTTCGGCCAACATGTTTAACAAAACCCAACAAATCTCGGTACAAGGAAATTTAAACAATACCAATACATCGCTATTTAATTTTAATGGCGGTGGCGGTGGCGCCCGCATACAACTTGGCGGTGGTGGCGGTGGCGGTGGAGCTGTGCGCATGATGGTAGGCGGAGGAGGCAATAACGGTGGCGATGGCCTAACCAGAGTAGCATCATTAGGTGTAAATTACCGCGATGAGTGGAGCAAAAAATTAACTTCTTACGGGAACTATAGCTACGCAAACCGAAATAACGAGGTGCTTAGAACAACCCAACAACAAAATATTAATGCCAGCGGTTTTTTATTAAACAACCAAAATAGCACCAGCAATACCAGTAACATTAACCATCGGTTTAACTGGAACTTAGAGTATAAAATAGATAGCGTAAACTATTTAAAAGTAACTCCGTATTTCAACTTGGGGCAAAGTATTGGCACCTCTGCCAACACTTTTGCCTTTTTACAAGATGGTACGAGCCTTATTTCAAACGGTAATAATAGCGGCATTAGCAGCTCTGAAACACCCAATTTTGGTGCCGATGCGTTGTTTAATCACCGTTTTGGAAAACGTGGACGTACTGCTTCGGTAACTTTATCACTCAGCAAAAACAATACGACGCAAGAAAACGATGCGATTAATCAAACAAGTACGATTGGAATACCAATTGCTGTATATCAACGGCAATTAGTAAGCAACAACAATACCAATACAACCACCCGTTCGGGCATCTCTTACATTGAGCCACTTAGTCGAACCGAAAGTTTAGAATTTAACTGGAATTTTTCTTTGGCTGATTACCAAAATGGGAGAACCACTTTAGGCACCAATACTCCTGGAGGTTTGTTAGCAACTGTTGCTTCACAAAGCAACGATTATACTTATTCGTTTATGACCAATAGACTAGGGATGAATTACCGGGTAACGCAAAAGAAATACAACTACAGTGTGGGTTTAGGCGTACAGCCTTCACTACTTTCGGGCACCTCGGTAAGTAACCAAACTAGCTACCGCAGAACAGCATTAAACCTAATCCCGGTTTTACGTTACTCGTATAATTTCTCTAAAACCAAAGAATTTAATGCTTCGTACAATGGCCGCAACAACGAGCCCTCATTTAACCAATTGCAGCCAATAACCGATGTTTCAAACCCTCAATTCCCGGTAGTGGGTAACCCAAATCTAAAGGCCGAATTCAACCACAACATCAATATCAGGTACAACAACTTTAATTTCGAGAAGGGCGATGTGTGGTTCACTAATTTTTCGGTAACCCTTGCCGAAAATAAAATTGTAAGCAATAGTGTGTTCTTACCTGGCAACAAAATTGAAACCCGCTACTTAAACACCAATGGATTTTATAGTGTAAACGGATTTTATAATTGGTCTAAACCATTTGCCGAGCGCAAATACACCTTGAGCATCAACGGATTTGCTAATTATTCCAACAACATCAACTTTGTTGATGACCAAAAGAATATTGGCAAAAACTTAATTTTTAGTCAAGGAACAAACTTTCAACTCAATCCGGCTAAATGGATTGAATTAAATCCTGGAGTAAATTATACCGCTAATAAGAATACCTATAGTATCTCATCACAACAAAACACCAAAGTATCTACATGGAATTTAACCTTTAATGGTAAAGCCTATATTCGCAAAACGTGGATATTAGGTGCCGATTTTACCAAAGCCCTAAACAAAGGATATACAAGTGGATTTGCGGTAAATCCGTTTATTATGAATACCTATTTAGAAAAACAGTTCTTAAAAAACAATGCTGCATCATTGCGTTTCCAAATATTTGATGTGTACAATGAAAACACCAGTGTTTCTCGTTCGGTATCGGCTAACAGCATTACCGATACCCGTAGCAACCGCTTGGCTCGTTACGCCATGCTAACCTTCAGCTTAAAATTGCAAAAATTTAACGGCCAGCAAATGCCAAGCACCGGTATGCAAATGCCCGGCATGGGTGGCGGTATGCGCAGCATAGAAATTAGAAGAGACTAAATCACTTAATCTTCCACCAAAAGAGCCATTAAAAATGGCTCTTTTTTTTGCTTGTTATGCTAATTTATACCTATTTTTAGGTACTTATATAAGATACACATGGCAAGCAACCCCATTAAAATAGGTTTTATTGAAGACAATGAGCTTCTATTAGAAAATTATAAAGAGTATTTCGATAGCAGCGATGAATTTACCTGCACGTTTGCTTTTGGCACGATTCCTGATTTATTCACGTACATGAAATCGAATTACCTAGCCATTCCGGATATAGTATTAGTTGATATACAATTACCCGAAATTAATGGCATTGAAGGAATACCTCTTTTGCAGGAACGCTTGGCTGGCACACGCATAGTTATGATGACTGCTTTTGACGACAAGGAAAGCGTAATGTCGGCATTTAGCAACGGGGCAGCAGGCTTTTTAACCAAAAACATGTCCTTAAATGCAGTTAGCGAATCATTACTCAGTTTAGTAAACCATGGGGCTGCCCTTTCCCCAAGCGCTGCACGAATTTTAATTGCCAGTGTAGGCCAAAAAATGCAGAAAATAAACTCCATTATTAACCGCCTTACGCCCAGAGAACGTGAAATAGCACGCTTCATAAAATCAGGTTTATCCTATCAGCAAATTGCCGATCAACTATTTATTTCGGCTAGAACCGTAAACCAACACCTAAAACATATCTACCAAAAAGTGGGCGTAAATTCCCGATCGCAGTTAGCGGCCAAAATGGAAGAATAAAAAGATGAACACATCAAAAAGTAAAACCATTCTTTGTATTGACGACGATAGCATTAATATTTTGGTATTAAAGCATCTGGTACATGCTATGGGCTACAACACAGCAAGTGCAAGTAGTGGAGAAGAAGGTTTAGCTATGTTGAAGAATAAAGCTATCGATTTGGTCTTATTAGACATTTATATGCCACACATGGATGGTTTTGAAACAGCAGCAGCTATTCGAGAACTACATGTTGGCATGCCAATTGTATTTATATCGGCAGGTGAAGTTGAGCAGCTTGCCGAAAAAATGAAAAAATTAGACATCCAATACTTTTTGGCCAAGCCAGTAAACAAAGAATTGCTGCAAGAAGTGTTAGATACAATCTTATAAAACAGAATGCAATACCATGTCTGTAAAAACTGAATTCAATAGAGCACAAGAAGTATTATTTAAACTGCCATTAGCGGTATTGGCGGAAGATGAACACCGTAAAATTAGTTTTGCCAACCACTATTTTTGTGACTTATTTGCCATACCAGCACCGCCCGATGCCCTCATAGGGCTCGATTGCGCCAACATGGCTCAAGAATCTAAAAATTATTTTAAAGTACCCGAAAAATTCTTAGCCTTTATAGACAAGGCATTGGGTCTGAAACAAGAATTAGTTGATATAGAATTAGCATTACTAGATGGCCGGTATTTAGCAGCTAGTTACATGCCCTATTTTAAAGAGGGTGCATTTGCCGGCCATATATGGACTTACAAAGACATTACCGTAACGAAGAATGCGGAGCTTGCATTAGAAAAAGAGAAAGAGTTCTCAGCTGAAATATTGGATAGTTTACCAGCCGACATCGCTATTTTCGATAAAGATCATCGCTACGTATATCTGAATAAAACAGCTATAAAAGACAAAGAATTGCGGAAATGGATTATAGGGAAAGACGATTTTGAATATTGTGAAGGCCGTGATAAAGATCCAAAAATTGCATTAGCCAGACGAGAAAAATTTATACAAGCACTACAAACCAAAGAACAAATTGAATGGGAAGATGAATTAGCCCAGCCAGACGGTAGCACAACTGTTATACTGCGAAAATTTAATCCATTATACGACAATAATGGTGCACTACGCTACATGATAGGCTATGGTGTGAGCATAACCAAACAAAAGCAGGCAGAAAAAGAACTCATTAAAAGTATTCAAAAAGAGCGGGAGCTAAATGAGTTGCAAACACGCTTTGTAAATATGGTTTCGCACGAAATACGCACACCTATGGCTGGTATTTTATCGAGTGTAGACTTATTAGAGCTTATTACCCAAGATTTAGACGCCGCCCTCAAAGAAAAAACCGATAAACATTTAGAACGCATAAAAAACCAAATAAACCGTGTAAGTGCCCTTATGAATGATGTATTGTTGGTTGGAAAAACAGATGCTGGCAAAATACCATTTAAACCAGAAAAAACCGATGTGCTTGCACTGGTTAACGAACTGCTCGAACATACATTTGGGGAAAAAATTGCCCAAAAAAATATAAAAATTCATACCACTGGGGAAATACGGCTAGGAGAAGTAGACCAAAATTTATTGAAGCATATTTTAGGCAATTTACTGAGCAATGCCTTTAAATATTCTGTAGATAAACCCCTTCCAGAAATTACCATCGAATTTTTGCCTACTACACTGAATTTTAAAATCCAAGATTTTGGCATTGGCATACCTATTGCAGAACAAAAACAATTGTTTACTGCATTTATGAGGGCTTCTAACTCGGGTAATATTGAAGGAACCGGCCTAGGCTTGGTAGTAGTTAAAAATTTCGTTGCCATACATAAGGGAAAAATTAGCTTCAAAAGTGCAGAAAACAAGGGCTCTACTTTTGAAGTAAGTATCCCGGCTTAACACACCAAAATTGCCGTATGAATATTTTAGTAATTGAAGACGACACGTCTATCAGAGAAAATTTACAGGAATTGCTACAAGCACATGGCTTTGAGGTACATTCATACCCCGATGGCTTAGCCGGCTTAGCTGCTATACACCAACAGCTCCCAGATTTGGTACTTTGCGACATTATGATGCCCAAAATGGACGGTTATGAGGTGCTGCAAGCCCTAAAATCGAGCGATAAAACAGCCAACATCCCCTTTATTTATATAACTGCAAAAGCTGATAGGGCCGACCAACGCTTAGGTATGGAATTGGGTGCAGACGATTATATTGTAAAACCCTTTAGCTCAAAAGACGTATTGAATGCCATAGAAATACGCAGGCAAAAACAATCGAATACACAAAAAGGGATACAAAAAGCGGTATACACGAAACTAAATACCTTCTCAAAAATTAATAGCCACGAGTACAATACCCCGCTAAATGGAATTATTGGTCTCACAGATGTGTTATTAGATACCGAGAACAAATTAAGTAGGGATGAATTAACAGCCCTGGCCCAGGATATAAAAACTTCGGCCAAACGCTTGTACAGAACCTTCCGAAATTTTATGCTTTACATGCAATTAGAACGGGAAGAATTGCTGGAGATGCCCACATCAGTAATTAACAAAAAATGGTTGGAAGATACCTGTAAAAGCACCTTAACCGAAAAAGCTTTGAAATTAGATCGGGTGACCGATAGTCGATTTAAATCAACATTAATCAACGATTTTTCGTTAAGCGTAGTTAAGAACGATTTGTTTTACACTATAGAAGAATTGATTTGGAATGCCCTGCGCTTTTCACAAAAAAATACGCCTATTGGGCTAGAAATTACAGAACAAAAAGAGAGCATAACCATAAGCATTAGTAACCATACCCCGCCAAGTGATTTTTTTGAACATGCAGAGCCATTTAGGCAATTAAATCGCGATACCCAAGAACAACAAGGAAGTGGATTGGGAATTTATTTATGCAAAGAATTGGCAAAGCGCAATAATTGGGATCTTAGCCATGCGTATCAGAATGGACAATCTACCATTTCATTACGCATACATACCTAAACCTTTTTTTTCTGGTAGCTTTTATTAAATTTTATAGG
>JAIPAN010000033.1 GCA_021740025.1 Sphingobacteriaceae bacterium | reverse complement strand
TAATTTGGCCGAACGCCGTGCTGTAGAATTGAGTGGGGGAGAGCAACAACGAGTGGCCATTGCCCGGGCCTTAATTACCAAGCCTCGGGTGTTGTTGCTCGACGAACCATTTAGCCAGGTGGATGTGCTCATGCGCAAGCAATTGCGTGCCGATTTAAAACGCCTGAGTAAAGAAATGGGTACCACCATGATTTTGGTTTCTCATGATCCGATCGATGGTCTCTCTATGGCCGATACCTTGCTGATATTGAAACAAGGCGAATTGCTTCAAAAGGGAAAGCCTACAGAATTAATAGATAAGCCGGTAAATGCTTATGTGGCTAAACTATTGGGTGCAGCAAATGTGCTACATGCTAAATTTGTTTCGCAAATCTTGGGTATCAATATAGAGGACGATCAAGTGATGATTGTATACCCCCATGAGTGTAGCATTGTTTCGGAAGGTATAAAAGCAATGATTTTAGAAGTTAGCTATCAATTGCATTCGGTGGAGCTAGTAGTTGAAGTAGGAGCCTGTACATTAGTTATTTGGGCACTCTTAGCCGAATATGTTCCAGGTGAATTAGTTGATATTTCTATTAATCAATTTCGGTTTTCAGGTGCCGATTCTTCAATTCCTTTGAAACCTAGCAAACGATAGATATATACCTTTCTGCAGGGCATACCACCTCTATAAATGGTAATTGTTTCGCCCCGTTTTATGGTTTGAAATAATTGTCCAAAGCTAATTTGAGGATCAATATATTGGTCTGACAGAACAATAGCATAAGCATTTTCACCGCTATTGAGTTTCTTTCTAGTTCCATTAAGCCAGTGGTATTGGTGTATTTTCTCAATGGGCCCTAGTACATACATATTCATATGTAGGGGCATAGCTACATAATAATCTAGGTGAGCTGCTGGAAACCAATTTGTTGCTAGCACATGTGTTGCTTCAAATTTGTTTTTTCTATCCTGTAAAACTAGCTGATGGAATGCTGGTTTAATCTTTTCCCAACCATACAAATCGAGTGTAAAATCGCCTCTACCAAGTTCTATATTATCTTTTTTGCCTAGTGTACCTTTAAAGTTATTTATGAGCACTACGCCACTTAAAAACACAGCAAGAATAATAAAACTAGCCCAACGCAGTATTATGGGAATTGTGAATTTAGCGTGCTTTTGTTTTTGAGACAAATAAACGGCAGTAAGCAAAATAATACCGCTATAAGCCGGGCCAGTCCAATGAGGCAATACCTCTTTAAATAGTGAAACCAGGGTGGCTAGTATAATAAGTGGCAAACTACACCATAAAAGCAATTTAGTTTGTGCTGGTTTAATGTCTAATTTTGATTGCGTTGCTTGGTAAGTAGCTTTTATAAAAGCTGGAAACAAAATGGGGCTAGTATAAATAAATTGGCCTAACATAAATCGGCCAAAGGATAATAGTGAAAAGCCTCCACTTGCTACATCAACACGCTGACTATGAAAGGTATAAGTAATAAATTGGTGGTCAATATTCCATTGAATTACTGGCCAGAAAAAAAGCAGGGTGATACATCCAGAAATATAAAGCAATGGTTGTTTAAACCAATTTCGTGCATAAAAAAGCAGATAACCTAGCAATCCGAACCATAAGAAAGCAGTATGAATTTTACACAACATGCCTAAGCCAGCAAAAAACCCGAAAAAGAGCAAATTTCGTTTGTTAGAGGCATTAATTTGGTCTGTTTTGTTAAACCGAAGTAAACTGTATGTACAAGCTAACCAACAAATCATTTGAGGAGAATCGGGCAAAATAAATGTGCCAGCTATGATACTGCCATATATGGTAAGGTTGTAAATAAGTGCGGCTAAAAAACCCGTTTGTTCGTCTTTTAGTTGTTTGCCGCATAAATATAGCAGCCAGGTGGCTATTGCACTACATATTACAGCGCCTAATCTAATGAATACTACTTCATCAGCGTATAAATTGAATGTGCTTAGTCGTATGAGCCAACCCACCATGGGCGGGTGATCAAAATAATTCCATTGCAGGCTTTGGGCATACATGCGATAATATACTTCATCAATGCCAAGCCCAATGCTGCATGCCAACAGTATGCGCAGTAAGGTTGCTATTGCTATTAATACGAAAATTCGATTTCTATATTTCAAGAGTTACTTAAAGGTATATAGGTAATTTGCCGAAAAGTTCCAAAAGAAAACTAAACCTATTACTGCTAGTTTTACCAAATAAAAATTTCCTTTTATTTTTTTTAGCAATATAAATAATAATAAAGAGTTTAACCCAAGCCCAATAATTGAAATTATTACGAATTTTACAAATTGCTCGGTAACAATTGGATTAACACTGTCAAATGTCCAGTATTTATTAAGCAGGAAATTATTGACCACTGCAATGCTGAAACCAGCGGCGTTAGCAATAAATTTATTAATTTTAGCTCTTTCTTTCAATAAGAAAGTGGTTCCAAAATCAAGTCCCATACCGGTAATTCCTACGAGTGCAAATTTTAGGAGTTGACTAGAAAAAAGATAATTCATAAGCTTGCTGGGGTAGACTTTTCATGGGAAGTTCTTGTATGATTCTTCCATTTTTCAATACCCTTAAGCGTTCGTTCGGCTAGAGGTATTGCAGCCATTCCAGATATACATCCAATTAGGGCGCCAACTAGTACATCTAACAGAAAATGTTGGCCTAAATAAATACGTGAAAATCCAACTAAGGTTGCTACTGCTAGAATTTGAATTTGCCATTTTCGGCTTTTCATGAGCATAATAATTGCTGTTGCCATTGCAAATGCAGTTGCTGTGTGGCCCGAAGGAAAACTATGTTGAGTTGCTATTTCAATTCCGTCTATAAATTGAGTGAACTCTCCATGGTTAAAATATAATTTTGGTCGCGGGGTGTCTACCAAACGTTTTAATATTTGAGCAACTATTCCAGAAACAATAAAAGCGTATAATAAACTTAAGGCATAGATCTTTTTTTTGTACAAAACCAATGCCAAAATACACAATGCAAGGGCAAATTTTCCATCTCCCAGATTGGTAAAGAGAATAAAAAAATAGTCTAACGAGGGGGTATGAAAACTATTTAACAAAAAAAAAGATTCAGATTTTCCGAACAAGCATAGAAAAATAAAGCCTATACATAATATCAGACTAGTTCCGTAGAAAAACCAATTAGAATGTTTAATTTTTGAAATAAAATCCATAGAAAGTAAACCCAAAATAATATTCTGCATGTAAACTAACTATTAAGATTTAATCAAGAAAATGTCAACTATCTATAACAACAAAGTATCAAACGCTTGGCAGGGTAATTTCCGTATTTTTTGGCAGATTTACTCGGCTAAGCCTTCGGCTAAAACCACTACTTTATTTTCTTTTACTTCTACAACACCCCCTTTAATGGTAAAGGTTTGTGTTTCTTGGCTAGTACGCAACGTTACTTTGCCATCTTCTAAAGTCGAAATAATAGGCGCATGGTCTTTTAATACTTCAAAAGAGCCAGAAGTGCCGGGTACAGTTACCGAAGCGGCTTCGCCTTGAAATATCAATTGATCGGGTGTATAAATTTCTACAACCATTACGCCTCAGCTTCTGCTAATAATTTTTTACCTTTTTCCATGGCATCTTCAATGGTACCTACCAAGTTGAAAGCTGCTTCTGGATATTCATCAACTTCTCCATCCATAATCATGTTGAAGCCTTTGATGGTATCTTTAATATCAACCAAAACGCCTTTTAAACCGGTAAATTGCTCGGCTACGTGGAATGGCTGCGATAAGAAACGTTGTACTTTACGAGCACGAGATACAACCAATTTATCTTCTTCAGATAATTCGTCCATACCTAAAATGGCGATGATATCTTGTAACTCTTTATAACGTTGTAAGATTTCTTTTACACGTTGTGCTGTATCGTAATGTTCGTTACCTAAAACTGCTGGGTTCAAAATACGTGAGGTAGAATCCAGTGGATCTACCGCCGGATAAATACCCAATTCGGCAATTTTACGTGATAATACCGTGGTGGCATCTAAGTGGGCAAAGGTTGTTGCCGGTGCCGGATCCGTTAAATCATCTGCAGGTACGTAAACTGCTTGTACCGATGTAATGGATCCTTTCTTAGTAGAGGTAATACGCTCTTGCATTAAACCCATTTCGGTAGCCAAGGTTGGTTGGTAACCTACTGCCGATGGCATACGACCTAATAAAGCCGATACTTCAGAACCTGCTTGCGTGAAACGGAAAATATTATCTACGAAGAATAAGATGTCTTTTCCTTGCCCATCACCTTCACCATCACGGAAATATTCGGCAACGGTTAGTCCAGAAAGGGCTACACGTGCACGTGCACCTGGAGGCTCGTTCATTTGACCAAACACCAAGGTTGCTTTACTATCTTTTAATTTCTCTTGATCTACTTTGCTTAAATCCCATCCGCCTTTTTCCATCGAATGTAAGAATTCATCGCCGTAGTTAATTACGCCCGATTCGATGAACTCACGTAATAAATCGTTACCCTCACGTGTGCGCTCACCCACACCAGCAAATACCGATAAACCAGCATATGCTTTCGCAATGTTGTTTACCAATTCCATAATTAATACGGTTTTACCTACACCCGCACCACCAAACAAACCAATTTTACCACCTTTAGCATAAGGCTCTAGTAAATCAATTACTTTAATACCTGTGAAAAGCACTTCGGTTTCGGTAGATAATTCATCGAATTTAGGAGGAGTGTTGTGAATAGGATAGCCACCTGCATTGTCCACCGCACCAATTCCATCAATGGCTTCACCTACTACGTTAAACAACCTGCCTTTAATTTTATCGCCAATAGGCATTTTAATTGCCGAACCGGTATCAACAACTTCCATTCCGCGTACCAATCCGTCGGTAGAGTCCATCGCAATAGCACGTACCCGGTCTTCACCTAAGTGTTGTTGAACTTCTAAAACAATTTTTTGTCCGTTCTCTTTATTAATCTCTAAAGCGTCGTAAATTTTGGGTAAGCTAGCATTGTTGCTAAAGCTAACGTCTACAACCGGACCGATAATTTGGGCAATTTTTCCTTTGTTTGGCATATAAATTCGATAAAATTTTATCTATCAAGCGTTTAATAAGCATTTACTTTCGTAATGCTTTTTCGGTTTGCAAAAATACATTTTATAGCCGAAAATAAAACAGCTATACAAAGATTTTTTATAATCAGGCCATTGTTAAAATTATATTATTTTTGATCCATGAAAAGAGTGCTAGTAACCGGTAGTAATGGCCTGTTGGGGCAAAAGATTATTGATTTGGCTTTGGCGCAATCGGATATCAGTTTAGTGGCAACTTCTAGTGGCTACAATAGGCACCCCGTAAAAGTGGGATATACCTATCAGGAACTCGATGTATGCGATGCCGATGCGCTACGTGCAGCAATTGTAAAACACCAACCACAAGCAATTATTCATACAGCAGCCATGACCAATGTAGATGCCTGCGAATCTAATCAAGAAGCTTGCGAAAAACTAAATGTTACCGCCGTAGCCTCTCTAGCAACGCTTTGCCAAGAATTTAACATTCAACTCGTACACCTATCAACCGATTTTATTTTTGATGGAGCGGATGGCCCTTATACCGAAGATGCCAAACCGAACCCTTTGAGTTTTTACGGCCAGAGTAAGTGGAAAGCAGAGCAGGCAATTGCTTCCTCAAGCTGTACATACGCTATTTTACGCACTATTATCGTGTACGGAGTAGCCGAAGCAATGAGCCGATCTAATATTGTGCTTTGGGCCAAAAATGCGCTCGAAAAAGGAGAGACCATTTCGGTGGTAAACGACCAGTGGCGGATGCCAACCCTAGCCGAAGATTTAGCTGCAGCTTGTATAGCTGCTGTTCAAAAAGAAGCGCAAGGCGTATTTAACGTATCAGGTAAAGATTTGATGAACATGGTAGAATTGGTGCAACAAGTAGCCGATTTTTGGCATTTAGACTCCTCTTTAATTAAGCCAATTACGTCTGCATCGCTCAATCAGGTTGCAAAACGCCCGCCCAAAACAGGCTTCGTATTAGCTAAAGCTATTGCCGAGCTCGGTTATAAACCACATTCTTTTGTGGAAGGTTTAGCGCTAGTAAATGCGCAACTAAAGGCGTAAACACCTATATTTGACCCTCAAATTAAAAACATTATGGCACTAGCAATTGGCCAAAAGGCCCCAAATTTTACCCTTTTTTCAAGCGATTTAAAAGAAGTTAGCTTGAGCGATTATGCAGGAAAAAAAGTGGTCATTCATTTTTTTCCTATGGCATTTACCGGTGTGTGTACCACGCAGTTATGCACCATGAGAGACAGTTTTGGCTACTACGAAGGCTTAGGTGCCGAAGTACTAGGCATCTCTGTTGATTCGCCATTTACCTTGGCTAAATTTAAAGAAGATAACACGTATCAATTTCCCTTGCTTTCTGATTTTAACAAAGATGTTTCTCAAGCTTACGGAGCGTATTACGATGAATTTGTATTCAATTTGAAAGGCGTATCTAAACGAGCTGCATTTGTGGTAAACGAAAATCAAGAAATTATATATGCCGAAGTACTTGAATCGGCTGGCGATTTGCCCGATTTTGATGCCATAAGATCAATTGTTCAGCAATAATTAGCGAAACACTTTGGTATTTTGATCGGATATGCTATTTTTGCAATCCGATTCGGAATGGACCTGTAGCTTAATTGGATAGAGCACCTGACTACGGATCAGGAGGTTAGGGGTTCGACTCCCTTCAGGTCCACTACCAAAAGCCTTTTCGCCCAACAATCGGAAAGGCTTTTAATTTTTTGCACTCTATGCCTATGCTCAATCTTGTATTATTTGGCCCCCCAGGCGCTGGTAAAGGAACTCAATCACAAAATTTAATTGATCACTATCAATTAATACACCTATCTACAGGTGATTTATTGAGAAGTGAAATTACGCAGGGTACTGCTTTGGGAATGGAAGCAAAAAAGCTAATGGATCAAGGTATTTTAGTGCCCGATGAGGTGGTAATTGGTATGATTAGTAATAAGTTAGATAGTAATAATGATGCCAATGGATTTATTTTCGATGGTTTTCCCCGTACTGTAGCTCAGGCAGAAGCGCTAGATGCCTTGTTAGCAAGTAAACAATCATGTATTTCTGGAATGATTGCCTTAGAGGTGGCTGACGATGAATTAGAACGTCGTTTGTTAATAAGAGGAAAAGAATCGGGCCGCCCCGATGATGCCAATCCCGAAGTTATTCGCAAACGCATTGTAGAGTACAATACTAAAACCGCTCCGGTGGCTAATTTTTATAAAGCACAAAACAAATTTTATAGCATTGCCGGTGTGGGCCAAATCGACGAAATTTTCTCTTCGCTTCGCCAGGTAATAAACACCCTATAAACACATAAAAAATAATCGAAGCGGATGGTAGCATAGCCTGCTTATCCGCTTTTTTTATATAAAAAATAAAAGATGTCGCAAGGTTCTAATTTCGTTGACTATGTAAAAATCTGTTGCCGTTCCGGTAAGGGAGGGGCAGGATCTGCGCATTTACACCGCGATATAAATACATCTAAAGGTGGCCCCGATGGCGGCGATGGCGCCCGTGGTGGACACATTGTGTTAAAAGGCAATGCCCAGCTTTGGACTTTACTCCACTTAAAATACAGAAAACATGTAATTGCCGGAGATGGCGGAAACGGCGAACCTGCTTTGCGTACCGGTAAAACCGGTAGAGACGATATCTTGGAAGTGCCGCTAGGCACTGTAGCTAGAGATGCTGAAACTGGAAAGGTGCTTTTCGAAATTACCGAAGATGGAGAAACCAAAATACTAACCCACGGTGGTCGTGGTGGCTTGGGTAACTGGCACTTTAAATCGGCCACCCAACAAACCCCACGCTTTGCTCAACCCGGCGAACCGGGCAAAGAAGAGTGGATGATTTTGGAGTTAAAAGTATTGGCCGATGTAGGTTTAGTAGGTTTCCCGAATGCTGGAAAATCAACCCTATTATCAGTAGTTTCTGCTGCTAAGCCCGAGATTGCAGATTATGCCTTTACTACCTTGGTGCCAAACTTAGGTATAGTATCCTATCGCGGCAGCAAATCGTTTATTATGGCCGATATTCCTGGAATTATTGAAGGAGCATCGAAGGGAAAGGGGCTTGGATTTAGATTTTTGCGCCACATTGAGCGTAACGCCGTATTGTTATTTATGGTGCCTGCCGATACCAGCAGAACCATTGCCGAAGAATACCAAATTTTGCTCAACGAACTCGAAGCTTACAATCCGGAGTTGATGCACAAACCCAGAGTTTTAGCCATTACCAAGAGCGATTTATTGGATGAAGAATTGACCCAAGAAATGGCTAAAGTCTTACCAAATATCCCACATATCTTTATTTCATCGGTAGCTCAAAAAGGCATTACCGAATTGAAAGATTTGTTGTGGAAAGCCATTAACTCCTAGCAAAATCACCTACATTTGCTTCGTATGAGAATAGCCATTAACGGTTT
>JAIPAN010000032.1 GCA_021740025.1 Sphingobacteriaceae bacterium | reverse complement strand
ATGGTGGCAATAATGGCGTGTTTGCTTAAGTAACTAGCCATTACTGGAGAGGTTACCAATAGCAATACTGCCGAGCAAATGGTCATGGCGGCAATTACCCAAGCCAATAGCTTTTTCTTATCCGATTTATCGGCTAAGTAGCCTCCGTATAAAGAAATGGTAATGGCCGGGATGGCTTCTGTTAAACCAATTAAACCCAAAGAAAGCGGATCTTTGGTGAGCTGATACATATGCCAACCAATAATTACCGCTTGTATTTGATAGGCAAAAGTTAGAAAGAAACGCATGGCCACATAAGCCCGAAATTCGGGGAAACGTAAGGCGCTATATGGGTCGGATTTTGCCACAATTAGTTTTTCAATCCGTTGTGGTCAATTAAGTAAATGAGGCTGGTCATGGCAGCGGCACCCAATTCTAGCTCTCTTCTATTTACATTTTCGAACACATCGTTCGGGGTATGGTGAATATCAAAGTAGCGTTGCGAATCGGGTTTAAAACCAATGAGTACAATGCCTGGGCTGGCAGTTTTTAGGGGGCCTATATCCGCACCACCACCACCTAATGTAAGTCGATCGGTTTGGTAGGGTTCAAATAATTTTTCCCAATCGCCTTTTATTTTTTTGAAAAGATCGGCAGGGGCATCAATGCCAAAACCACGAGGGGTAAATCCTCCAGCATCCGATTCCATGGCCACGATATGTTTTTCGCTGGTAATTTTAGCTATTTCGGCATATTTCTGTCCGCCACGCAAGCCATTTTCTTCGTTCATAAAAAGCACGGCTCTGATGGTGTGTTTAGGCTGATAACCCAAGCTTTTTAGGATGCGCAACACCTCTATGGATTGCATGACCCCGGTGCCGTCATCGTGGGCGCCTTCGGCCAAATCCCATGAATCTAAATGGCCGCCAATGCTGATAATTTTATCGGGATTGCTGCTTCCTTTCATTTCTCCAATTACATTATAGGAAAGCACATCGGGTAGGGTTTCGCAGTTTTGTTTAAAAAAGAATTTTACGGGCTCGGCCGATTTTAATTTTAGTAATCTACTCAGCTCGTTTGCGCCTTTAGTTGAAATGGCAGCAGCCGGAATTTTTATGCCATTGGTCTCGTAATTCATGGCACCGGTATGTGGGTAATCGTCTATAGCATGTGTTAGCGATCGGACAATAACACCCACCGCTCCATATTTGGCCGCTTCGGATGCGCCTGCTCGGCGTTGGTCGCCAGCCATACCGTAAGAGGTGCCTGTTTCAATGGGTTTTGGGTCAAATGCACGATTGAAGAATACTATTTTCCCTTTAATTTTATCTTCGCCCAATGTTTTTAGCTCTGCTAAACTTTGTAACTCAATTATTTCGGCTGTAAGGCCTTGTTTTGGTGTACCTACCGAACCGCCAAGTGCAGCAATGGGAACCACTAGATCTTTTTTGCCCACTAAAATTTTACCTATTTCTTTTTCTCCTCGTACCCAGTGTGGCACCAACACCTCTTGCAAATACACCCTGTCAAAGCCATAGCTTTCCATCAGTTTTTTGGTCCAATCTACCGCTTTTTGGGCCTGTACTGAGCCACTTAAACGGGGGCCAATTTGCTTGCATAAATAGTTTAGATTTTGATAGGCTTTTCCGTTTACTAAAGCTTCATCGTATATTTTACGAAGAAAAACAGAATCGGCCGATTGGGCAAAAGTGCTAGTACTTAATACTACTAGTGCAACAAGGAGTTTTACTATTTTCATATGTTTAGTGTTTTAACAAATGTAATTTTTTTAGACAGTAATCTTACGATATTTTATCCCAGCTAATGCCTGGGTTTTTTAGTTCGAGATAAGTTCTCAATATTCGGTTTTCGGGTTTTTGTAGGTCGGGGTCGTTTTCGTAAAGTTGTATTACAGTTTGCCTGGCTTCTTGTAATAAGGCTTGGTCTTGGGTGATGTTGGCTAGTTTTAAATCCAATACCCCACTTTGTTGGGTTCCTTCAATATCGCCTGGGCCACGTAGTTGCAGGTCAATTTCTGAAATCTCAAAGCCATTGGTGGTGCGCACCATGGTGTCTAATCGCAGCTTGGCGTCGTTACTAAGTTTGTTCCCCGACATGAGAATGCAATACGATTGCTCGGCTCCTCTACCCACTCGGCCCCTAAGTTGGTGTAATTGCGATAGGCCAAAACGTTCGGCATTTTCAATAATCATGACGCTGGCATTGGGCACATTTACGCCTACTTCAATTACCGTAGTGGCTACCATAATTTGGGTTTGCCCTTTTACGAAGCGCTGCATTTCAAATTCTTTGTCGGCGGCCGCTAATTTACCGTGTACCATGCTGATTCGGTATTCGGGCAGGGGAAACTCTTGGCTAATGGCCTCTATACCGGCTTCTAAATATAGTAAATCGAGTTTTTCACTTTCTTTAATAAGCGGGTACACAATGTAAATCTGTCGACCTTTGGCAATTTCTTCCCGCATAAAACCAAACATGCGTAGGCGTTGGCTTTCGTAAAAATGCCGAGTTTCGATGGGTATTCTGCCTACTGGTAATTCATTGATTACCGAAACATCCAAATCGCCATACAGGGTCATGGCCAAAGTTCGGGGTATGGGTGTGGCTGTCATTACCAACACATGGGGCGGCACCGCACTCTTTTTCCATAATTTAGAACGTTGTTCTACCCCGAAACGGTGTTGTTCATCAATAACCACCAAGCCTAAATTTTTAAATTGAACTACTTCTTCAATTAGGGCATGGGTGCCAATTAATATGTCTATTTCGCCATTTTCTAATCCTTCGTGAATGGCTCTCCGTTGCTTGGCTTTTACCGATCCGGTGAGGAGTTCAATGTTTACCAATCCATCGCCCACCACTTCTTTTAAAGAATTAAAATGTTGCCTTGCTAGGATTTCGGTTGGAGCCATGAGGCAAGTTTGGTACCCATTATCTATGGCCAAAAGCATAGTCATAAGGGCCACAATAGTTTTTCCACTACCTACATCTCCTTGCAACAAACGGTTCATTTGAACGCCTTTTTGGGTATCGAGGCGAATTTCTTTGAGTACTCGTTTTTGCGCTTCGGTGAGTTTAAAGGGCAATTTACTACTGTAAAAGGTGTTAAATTTTTCACCTACTTCTTCAAACAATACACCTTTAAATTTCCGGCTTCGCAATAGTTTATTTTTTAGAATTTTTAGTTGGATGAAGAAGAGTTCATCAAATTTGATTCGTTTCTGTGCATTGGCCAATTGCTGGGCATCTTCCGGAAAATGAATGTTGATGAGGGCTTGTTTTAAACCAATCAGTTGATGCTCTTTCAGAAGATACCCTGGCAGATTTTCTTCTACTTCTGTGATACAGCTTTCTAAAACAACTTCTTGTAAGCGCTGCAAGCCCTTCGTGTCTAAATTGGCTAGTTTTAATTTTTCGGTAGATGAATAAACGGGCTGTAAGTGTAAATTACCTTGTTTTTTGGCCTTTGGATTGTACACCTCAATTTCGGGGTGCGATATGGATATGCGGCCATTAAATACCGTAGGTTTGCCAAAAACTATATATACCGAGCCTACTTGTATGTTGCGTTCAAACCATTTTATAGACTGAAACCACACACTCTCGAAGATTCCAGTATCGTCTTTAAACTCTACTACTAAACGCTTGGTTCTTTTTTCGCCTACTACCGATTTGCTAAGTACACGGGCCAAAATCTGTACATGCGGCAGTTCGGCGTTTAGTTGATTTACTTTGTAAAATCGGGTACGATCTATGTAACGGAAGGGATACTGTTGCAGTAAATCGGCATAGGTATAGATGCCTAACTCTTTTTTAAGGAGTTCGCCTCGTTGTGGTCCTACACCTTTTAGGTACTCAATGGGAGTACTTAGTTTATGCATGTTTTCCGTTTAAGGTTCTTGTTTTCTGTACCTAGCTAATAAGCTATCAACGAGTGCCCAGTTAAATACAATTACGGCTAGCAAGAGTAATGCATAGGCTAGTATTTGCTGCTGGTTTATCGACTCATGAAAATAGAAAATAGCAACGGCAAAAGCAACTAGCGGGTTGGCGTAGATGAGAATACCCATGGTAGAAGAGGGCAAGCCAATAAGTGAATACAAACTTAAAAAGAGCGGAATAATGGTAAATACTACTGATATGACTACTATAACACTCCAGAAGTGAGCATCCCAAGGAAAGCTAGCATGGTGGTAAAAAAAGAATGGGAGCATGATTAGGGTGGATAATACGAGCTGTACCCCCAACATATTAAACTTATCTATTTCTACCACTACACGTTGTATAAGCAAGTAACCGGCGTATAAGCTGGCAATTAATACCGACCACCATACATCTCGTAAAGAGCCTTGTGCTAAAATTAAAATGCTAATTAAGGCAATGCCAATGGCTATGAGTTTAATAGGGGTAAGGTGTTCTTTTAATAGTATAAAACCACCCATAGCCGTTAATAGCGGGCAAACCATGTAGGCAAAGGCTGCAGATGTTAAACTAACATGGTTTACAGCATAAATAAAAGCGAACCAATTGGCGGTAACTAACACTCCGGCCATTAGTATGAGCAAAAGTATACGTTTACGCCGATGGGCATCTAAGCTTTTTAACCGAGCGATATCTTCTTTTAATTTCTGTCGTCTAAATATAGCAATCACTATCCAGGTGATAGATAAAGAGGTGAGGATGCGGTAATGTAAAATTTCATCCGAAGGGTATGATTTAAGCATACGCAATGGGATAGAAAAAAAGCCCCAAAGTGCCGTGGCTGTTAGGGCTGCTATGAAATACTTCACTTTGCTCTCCTTCACTATTTTGCTGCTATTACCGATATTTCTACGTTTACGTTTTTGGGTAGGCCTAGTACGGCTACCGTTTCTCTGGCCGGGTAAGTACCGCTAAAATAACTGCCATATACCTCGTTTACTTGAGCAAAGTAGCTCATATCACTTAAAAAAATACTGGTTTTTACCACATTGTCAAACGTACAATTGGCTTCTTGGAGTAGTTTTTTAATATTCTCCATTACCTGGGTGCTTTCTACCACAATATCGCCTTCTACCAAATCATTGGTGGCAGGGTTAATGGCAATTTGACCCGATAAAAATAAAAATGACCCGCTCTGAATACCTTGGCTATATGGGCCAATAGGTTCTGGCGCTTGCTTGCTGTATAGTGCTTGTTTACTCATTTGTGTGTAACCCACTGAATTAGTTTATAGATAATCCCTCCTAAAAACAATATCATTGCGATGCTGTTTATCGCATGCATGACTTTTAGATTGAAACTATCTGGTCTGTTCGGATCTTTTTTTCTGAAGAAATACATGGTATCAAAGGTATAAACAAAAAAAGAGTCCCGATGGGTACCGGAACTCTTTTATATAATCAATATGGTATGGTATTATTTTACAATTTCCACACGTCTGTTTAACTGACGGCCTTCTTCGGTTGTATTTGAAGCTACCGGACGAGTTTCACCAAAACCTTTAGCAATGATTTTGCTTGCAGCAACACCAGAGTTTACCAAATAAGTTTTAACAGCATTTGCACGATCTTTTGATAATTGTAAGTTATAGTCTGGGGTTCCTTCCAAAGAAGCATGACCCTCAATTCCCACTTTTAAATTTTTTTCGTTTCTTAATTCATTGGATAACTGATCTAATACCGGGTAAGAAGATGTTTTAAGTACTGATGAGTTAAACTCAAACTGAATAACATTTGTAGAAGAAAGAGGTGTGTTTGGGCAGCCATTAAATTCTGCTACACCTTTTTCAGTAGGGCAGCTATCTTTAGAATCCACCACACCGTCATTATCGGTATCTAAGGGGCAGCCAGCACCATCCACTTTAATTCCTGCTTCGGTATTCGGGCATTTGTCTAATTTATCAGCTACGCCATCGCCATCGCTATCTTTCAATAAATCGGCGGCCTCTAATATGCTTACACGTTGTTTTAACGCATCCAATTCTTTACGTAATTCCGGATTTTTTAATTCTTCATACATTAAGGCAATCGGATTTACCCAATCTAAATTCGGTTTAGTTGCGTTACCCAATGAAAACTCTAAACCAGTGTACACATACGCAAATTTATCATTTACTGTCGATCCACTTGTTGTGCCATCTAAATCATCGCCATCAAAGAAAAAGGTATTGTAACCTAAATCAAAGTTAATTCTTTTAGAAACTTTAAATTTAGCACCAACACCAACCGGGATAAAATTTTGATTTTTTATAGTGGAATTTGTAAGTGTGTTGAGATTTGTGGTCACGCTGGTTTTGGTTCCAGTAAAACCATAACCTGCTTTTGCTAATAGGTTGAGACTATTCTTTTTCTTCAAAAAATCAATAGTACATAAATTTGCAACCGCCATTAAACTAGTATTCCAATCTAAGGTGGTTTCGAATGATTTGTTCGTGTTTAAACCAAGAATGTTGCTGTTATTTGCTGATAATTTTCCACGTAAAAAGCCAAATTCAAAACCAAAATTATGGCTTAATTGCTTGCGAATGGTAAGTCCGTATCCCAAGTTGAATTCTGCATTTTGATAATCATTATGACCAATAGTTAATACTTTTGGGGCTAGTGCACCCGCATTTAGTCCAATTGACCAGGTTCTGTACTGTTTAGTACCTCCAAAAATCTTAGGTGTTGTTTCCTGTGCTTGCAAGCCAGTGCCAAAACCCATGAATAAAAAAAGTAGTGCAGATAAAATATTTTTTTTAGTTATAAAATAATTCATACTCTTGTTTTAAAATAAGCGTTAATAATTTACAGTTCTTAGGTGCTGTTGCACACAAAATTAAGTATAACTTTGTACATGGCAAAATTATCAGTCGATTTTGATGTTAAATAATTATGATTTTAAATTATTATAAAAGTTAAACATTAATCATTTTATGAAATATAATCCTCCATCAGCAAACTTATTTAGCACAAATCGCTTGAATTTTGCCCAGCGTTTAAAACCTAAATCAATTGCCATATTTAATGCAAATGATGAACAGCTACGCAGTGGCGATCAGAATTTTGCTTTTAAGCAAAACCCAGATTTATTTTATTTAAGTGGCATAGATCAAGAGCAAAGCATTTTAATCTTGTTTCCTGATTGTCCTAATCCATTGTATAGGGAGGTGCTTTTTTTACGTCAAACCAACGACCATATTAAAGTGTGGGAAGGTCATAAATACACCAAAGTAGGGGCCCAACAAGCTTCAGGTATAGAGCAAATTTATTGGCTCGATGAGTTTTGGACTGTGTTGCAGTCTATTATTCATTATGCCGAAAACATCTATTTAAATACCAACGAGAACGACCGTTCTGTGTACGAAGTGCCTTACCGCGATTTACGTTTTATACAACAATTGAAGGAGCGTTACCCTTTGCATCAGTATGAGCGTAGTGCCTTAATATTGCGTGATTTGCGCCCCATAAAATCGGAAATTGAGGTGCAGTTGACCAAAAAAGCGTGTGAAATTACTCGTGATGCCTTTGTTCGGGTATTAAAATTTACCAAACCGGGTGTAAGTGAATATGAAATTGAGGCCGAAATTATTCACGAATTTATTCGTCAAAGAGCAACAGGACATGCTTACAACCCCATTATTGCATCTGGCCCCAATGCCAACATTTTACACTATAACGATAATAACCAGGTATGCAAAGCAGGTGATGTTATTTTGTTTGATTTTGGTGCCGAATATGCCAATTACAATGCCGATATGAGCCGCTCTATTCCGGTAAGCGGTAGGTTTAGTCCACGCCAAAAAGAAGTGTACACTGCAGTATTAAGAGTAATGCGGGCAGCAACAAAACTATTAGTTGCAGGTACTATTTGGAACGAATACCACAATGAAGTAGGCCGCATTATGGAGACCGAATTAATTGGGCTGGGTTTGTTAGATAAGCAAGCTGTAGCCAAACAAAATCCGGCAGCCCCACTTTATAAAAAATACTTTATGCACGGCACTTCGCACCATTTGGGTATTGATGTGCACGATTTTGCAAGCCGTTATAAAGCATTTGAAGTAGGCAATATTTTAACTTGCGAACCGGGCATTTATATTCCCGAAGAAGGCTTGGGTATTCGCATTGAAAACAATATTTTAATTACTAAAAACGGTAATACTGATTTAATGGCCGATATACCTGTAGAGGTGGAAGAGATAGAAGATATTATGAACGGCTAGTCCAACTATCTATAAACTGGTAGAGATTAAAATCACTTTTTTGAGCAGCTTCAGCAAGATCTTGTTGGAGCTGTTCTTTGTTTAGGCCATCTGTAAGTTTTTGTTGCAGCAATTGCCATGCTTTTTGTACTAATAATTGTTGTTTTTTGGCTGATGGTGTTTTCTCAAAATGATCTATAAAGTCAATGAGTTCTTCAATGCCTTTTTCTTTGCTAGCTACTGTGCTTAACACCGGTACGGGTTCTGCTTTTTGCTGACTTAGTTTTTTTAGCGTATTCGCAAAAATTTCGGCTCCTTCGCGGTCGGCTTTGTTTAGCACAAAAGCATCGGCAATTTCCATTAAACCCGATTTTATTCCTTGAATTTC
>JAIPAN010000031.1 GCA_021740025.1 Sphingobacteriaceae bacterium | reverse complement strand
TCAATCGTTTAGAGAGTGTGTACATTAAAAAACCGTTTAGTTATATACATGAGTATACCAATCCTCAAGTAAATTTTGGTACGCTACAAGCCATGTTGGTAGGCAATATATGGCCCGAAATTTTTAAACAAACACATGAAATAAGTACCAAAGATTCCCTAGTACAGCTTATGGGTAATCTGAGCAGCATTCAATACGATATTCGGTTTAACGAAGCCTTGAAAATGAAAAATTTGCACTTGCTTGATGCTACAGCCAAGCAAGAATTACAGGTGGGTTATACTGAGTTTTGGGATGAAGGCGGACAATTACTACCACATGTACTTAAATTAAGTTCGTTGGTGGGAGCTAAATCGGTTCAGGCAGAATTGAAATACACCAAAGTAGAAAAGGATACACCGCTAGATTTTCCGTTTAGTGTTCCCAAACGATTTTCGGTAAAAAACTAATTTTAAATACATTTACGGCATGAAAAAGTTTTTTTATCTCTTGTTTTTCTTTTGTATGGTTTTAGGTATGCAGGCGCATGCACAAAGTAGTGCCGACCTTAAGCGTAAAAAAGAAGCCTTAACCAGAGAGATAGAAGAATTAAACCGCACGCTGAATAAAACCTCATCGAGCAAAAAATTATCCCTAAAACAAATACGAGACTTAAATTCTAAAATAAGGCTCCGCGAACAAAAAATTAATACAATCAATTCTGAGATAAATCTCTTGAATAATCAGATTAACCAAAACACAAAAACGGTTATTAACCTACAGTCGCAATTAAATCAGCTTAAGAAAGAATATGCAGAAATGCTACGTTTCGAGCAACGAAACCAAAGTGCATACAGCAAGCTGATGTTTGTATTTGCAGCCGATAATTTTAATCAAGCTTACAAACGTTTAAAATATTTGCAGCAGTTTACGCAATACCGTAAAAAACAGGCAAATTATATACAGGGCACACAGCACGATTTAAACGTAAAAATTGTGGCACTCGATCAAAATAAGGAGGAAAAAACCAATCTCTTGAATGATCAACAAAAAGAAAAGCAAACCCTAGGCAAAGAAAAAAATACCCAAACCAAGGTGCTTAGCGGTTTAACCAAGCAAGAAAAACAGCTTAAGCAAGAGTTGAGTAAAAAACAGCGGGAGTCTATTCAGTTAAACAGAGCCTTACAAGCAGCTGTTGCTCGTGAAATTGAGGCCGAGCGAAAAAAAGCAGAAGCTGCAGCAAAAGTAGATGCAGATAAAGCGAAATCGGAAAACAGAACAGCCACAACCAAGCCGGTGGCAAAAGGTTCGAGTATTTTATCGGCAACCCCCGAATCAGCAAAACTTTCATCCGACTTTTTAGATAATAGAGGCCGTTTGCCTTGGCCTGTAGCCAATGGTACCATTACCGAAGGTTTTGGCACCCACAGCTACGGTGCAAATGTTACAATAGCTAATAACGGAGTAGATATTCGTAGCAATCCTGGGGCTACAGTAAGAGCCGTTTTTTCCGGAGAAGTGCGTAGGGTATTTAGTGTAGGCGCCACCTTTGCCGTCATGATACGTCATGGAGAATATTTTACCATTTATTCTAACCTAAAATCTACAAGTGTAGCGGCCGGGCAAAAAGTTTCGGTGAAACAAAGCCTGGGTGTGGTAGCCACTGACCCAAGCGATGACAGCACCGAAGTACACTTCGAATTGTGGAAAGGGGGCAGCCCATTGAACCCTGCTGGCTGGTTAGCGAATTAAATTTAACATTTTGCCCGGTAAAAAATGTCGTATATTTGCATACTAATTCTTAGCATGTGAGCGGAAACATAATCCTTTTCTTAAACATTGGTACTCCAGAAATGTTGTTTATATTGCTAGCAGCACTCTTGTTGTTTGGTGGCGATAAATTACCAGAAGTTGCTCGTGGTTTAGGTAAAGGTATTCGCCAGTTTCAAGACGCATCTGATGAAGTAAAAAGAGAAATTCACAAAAATATAAACGAGGTGAAAGCCAATATTGAGGAATCTATAGACCAAGAAACATCAGTTGAGCAAACGCCTCCAATAGAAAAAGATTCATCATCCTTAAAATAGAAATTATGTTAAATTTTATAGTATTAGGCCTATTCGGTACCCCAGAAATTTTAGCCATTTTGGTAGTTGTATTGCTCATTTTTGGTGGTAGAAAAATTCCAGAATTAATGCGTGGCTTGGGCAAGGGAGTTAAAGAATTTAAAGACGCAAAAGACGGTAAAAACGACTCTAGCGACGTAGAGAAAAAATAAACCACCCAAATTTCCGTTTAAACCATTCATTTCTGTGTTGGGCATTTTTTTGCTCACGCAATTATTTGGCTAGCATGAAATCTAAGGCATTGCTTTCAGTTTTATTGTTATTGCAGATAGTTTTACAATCTGTATCTGCTGCCGCTTTGCCTAGCAAGCTAAGTTTATTGCCCGATTCAATATCCGTATTCAGCGCATCCAATCATCAGGTGGATCTAGATAAAAATCTAGGTAGAGACAGTGTAAAACAAGTAGTACCTAAAACCTTTAATTTGGCAGTTTCGCAATACATTGAGGCCTTAACAAAACGCAAAGAACAAGTAGGTAAAATGTTGGGTTTATCTAACTATTACTTCCCGGTTTACGAAAAAGTATTTAAAGAGTTCGGCCTGCCCGAAGAATTGAAATTTTTGTCGGTAGTAGAATCGGCCTTAAACCCCCATGCAGTTTCTAGAGTGGGTGCAACTGGCCCTTGGCAGTTTATGTTTGGTACAGCCAAAGCTTATGGGCTTACCATGAACAAAGATGTTGACGAACGCAAAGACCCCGTTCAAGCTAGTAAAGCAGCAGCAGCTTATTTAAAAGATGCCTTCGCCCAATTCGACGATTGGTTATTGGCCATTGCCTCGTATAACTGCGGAAAAGGTGCTGTAGCCAGAGCCATTGTAAAAGCAGGTGGTAAGGCCGATTTTTGGGCCATAAGCCCATATTTGCCGGCTGAAACACGCAATTATGTGCCCAAGTTTATTGCCACGGCCTATATTATGAGCAATTACCAAAATTATGGTATTAGTCCACTGTCGCCAGGTTTTAATACCCTTACCGATGTTTTTGATGTGGTAAAACCTGTTTCATTAGCCGCCGTTGCACGTGCTACCGGCATTGATTTACAAGAACTCATGTTGCTAAACCCATCCTATAAAAAATTAATGGTAAAAGGTTCGCCAGCTGCTCCAAAATCGGTGGTTATACCTATCCAAAACCAACCAGATTATGCCGTCTTATACCAAGTGCTTAACGGCACTGCTGCTGGCGTAGGCGTGGTAGCGCCAAAAGCTAGTACTAGTACCAAGGTTAGCTATTACACCGTAAAACGTGGCGATAATTTAAGCAGCATTGCAAAAAAATATGTAGGCCTCAGCGCCTCTCAGCTAAAATCTTGGAATAAATTACAAAGTAATGCCTTAAAAGTAGGCATGCGCCTAAAAATAGTTCAACAATAATATGCGTTGTTTTTTGGCGGCTGTATGGCTAAAAATTGTAATTTTGACTACCAATTGTAAGCCTATACCATGAGTAAAACAAATCGAAAACAAGATGCACTCGACTACCACTCACAAGGTCGTCCAGGAAAAATTGAAGTGGTTGCTACCAAACCAACAAATTCGCAAAGAGATTTAGCCTTGGCCTATTCGCCAGGTGTAGCCGAGCCTTGTTTGAAAATTGCCGAAAATAAAGAAGATGTGTACAAATACACCGCTAAAGGAAACTTAGTTGCTGTAATTAGCAATGGAACTGCGGTATTGGGTTTAGGAGACATTGGCCCCGAAGCTGGTAAGCCGGTTATGGAGGGGAAAGGAATTTTGTTCAAAATCTTTGCTGATATTGATGTATTTGATTTAGAGTTGGATTGCACCAATGTAGACGATTTTGTAAAAATTGTAAAAGCACTAGAGCCCACCTTTGGTGGAGTAAACTTAGAAGATATTAAGGCCCCAGAATGTTTTGAGATTGAGCGTAGGCTGAAAGAGGAATTAAACATTCCGATCATGCACGACGATCAGCATGGCACCGCAATTATTTCATCGGCAGCTTTATTAAATGCCTGCGAAATTCAGAAGAAAAAAATTGACAGGGTTAAAATTGTGGTTAACGGAGCTGGTGCGGCTGCCATTTCTTGCTCACGTTTATACATGAGCATGGGTGCAAAAAGAGAAAACATTGTGATGGTGGATAGAACGGGAGTTATTAATCAATCTCGAGAAAATTTAGATCCAACCAAGGCAGAGTTTGCAACCACTCGTAAACTAAATACCTTGGCCGAAGCCATTAAAAATGCAGATGTATTCATTGGCCTATCTTCTGCCGATGTACTGACAGCCGACATGCTAAGAAGCATGGCCAAAAATCCGATTGTGTTTGCTATGGCCAATCCAAATCCGGAAATTGATTATAATTTGGCCATTAAAACGCGTAAAGATGTACTTATGGCAACCGGTCGTTCTGATTTTCCGAACCAAGTGAACAATGTGTTGGGTTTCCCCTACATATTCCGTGGAGCATTGGATGTACGAGCAACTACTATTAATGAGGCTATGAAAATTGCCGCCGTTAAAGCTATTGCCGATTTGGCCAAGAAACCAGTACCCGAAGCCGTAAACCTAGCATACAATACTAAAAACCTAAAATTTGGCAAAGATTACATTATTCCTAAACCATTAGATTTTAGATTAATTACAGCCGTATCTCCGGCAGTAGCTCAGGCAGCAATAGATTCTGGTGTGGCCAAACAAGCCATCACCGATTGGGAAGTGTATAAAGAAGAACTCAAACTCCGTTTAGGTATGGACGATGCCTTACTGCGTGCCATCTCAAATAAAGCTAAACTAGATCCTAAACGTGTAGTTTTTGCCGAGGCAGATAATTACAAAATTTTAAAAGCAGCCCAGATTGTAAAAGATGATGGTGTTGCTACTCCCATATTACTCGGAGACAAGCAAAAAATACTTGAACTGATTGAAGCCAATGAGTTGGATATGGAAGGGGTTACCATCATCGACCCAGCAGATCAAGCATCCAAAATAGAGCTTTATGCAAATTTCTTACACCAAAAACGTCAGCGCAAAGGCGTTACCCTTCATGAGGCTAAAAAAGCAGTGCATGATCGCAACTATTTTGGTGCCTGCATGGTGCAGTTTGGCGAAGCAGATGCATTAATCTCTGGATTAACTAAAAATTATGTACAAACTATTCGCCCGGCTTTGCAAATTATTGGTACCGAGCCCGGTGTAGATAAAGTAGCCGGTATGTACATGATGCTTACCGAAAAAGGTCCTATATTTTTTGGCGATACTACAGTAAACGTAAACCCAAGCTTAAACGAATTGGTTGATTTAACTGTATTAATCGATCGTTCTGTAAAGAAATTTAACATACAACCTCGTATTGCTATGTTATCGTATTCGAACTTTGGTTCAAATGAAGGAGAAGTGCCCGATAAAACAAGAGAAGCAGTTCGTTTATTGCATCAAAACCACCCAGATATTTTGGTAGATGGCGATATGCAAGCAAATTTTGCTATGAACCCAGCCTTATTGAAAGATAATTTTTCATTTAGCACCTTAAATGGTCAGGCAGCTAATACACTGGTATTCCCTAACCTTGCCTCGGGCAATATTGCATACAAACTAATCCAAGAGTTGGCCGGTGCCGAAGCTATTGGCCCTATTTTATTGGGTATGAATAAGCCGGTTCATATTTTGCAGTTAGGTAGTTCGGTACGGGAAATTGTGAATATGGTAACCATTGCCGTAGTAGATGCCCAATCAAAAGCTGAAACCGGTATTATAGCAAAATCAAAGAGTTTGTTTAATCGAATTAGAAAAAGCAATTAATACGTATGTACGCCTACATTGATGGAAAATTAAGTGTAAAGTGCCCTACCCATGTGGTTGTAGAGGCTGGAGGTGTAGGCTATCATATCAATATTTCCTTGCATACCTATTCGCTATTGGCCAACCAAGAACGTTGTAAATTGTACACCTGGTTGCATGTAAAGGAAGATGCACATACGCTTTATGGTTTTATAGAGGAGGGTGAACGAAAATTATTTTTGCACCTCATTTCAGTTTCGGGCATTGGCCCCAATACCGGCCGCATGATGCTTTCATCCATTACCCCACAAGAAATTCAGCAAGCCATTGTAAAAGGCGATGTGCCTTTAATTCAGCGAATAAAGGGTATTGGCCCTAAATCTGCTCAACGTTTAATTCTCGAATTGCAAGATAAATTAAAAAAAGAGGGCCCCGATTCGCTCATTTCTATACCGCAACATTATACTGCCAAAGACGAGGCACTTTCTGCTTTAGTGATGTTGGGTTTCCCTAAAATCAATGCGGAAAGAGCGCTAGACCAAGCAATAAGTGGATCAAACGAAAGTTTATCTGTAGAGCAATTGATAAAAATTGCGCTAAAAAGCTTATAATTACGTAACCGTTTATCAAAAAAAGCCTTGAGGAAAACCGCCTACGTTTTCTTATTTTTTTTAAGTGTAGTTCTATTTGGAATTTCGCAACAAGGCCTTGCGCAAGTAAAGACTCCAACTACTGTAGATAGTTTAAAACTGCGTTACCCCATTAAAGATTCTAAATCTCTAGTTTTTGGTAGATCTTTTGGCCTAGCACTGCCCAATCCTTCCAATATTAAACGCTCAGTAGTATTCAATCCCTTAACCAAGCAATACACCATTCAGGATAGTATAGGTGGCCAATTTTTTAGAAATCCATATTACTTAACTATCCCTGAATATCAACGCTTCGAAAATAAACAACTCCTAAAAAATACTTGGCGTGATTTGGCCGATCAATCGGTTTCAGCTGCTAGGCAACCGGGTTTTATTCCCCCGGTAAAAATTAACAGTCGCTCATTTGAACGCTTGTTTGGTGGCTCAACCATTGAAATTATACCCCAAGGCTCGGCGGAGCTAACTTTTGCCGGTAGAATTAATAAAAACGAAAACCCCTTATTTAACGAACGCCAACGTAAGCAGGGTAATTTCGATTTTAACCAACGCATTCAAATGAATTTGGTTGGTCAAGTAGGCGAAAAATTAAAAATTAGCACCAATTACAATACCGAAGCCCAATTCGATTTTGAGAATCAGGTTAAACTAGATTATACAGGTAAGGAAGACGAAATTGTACGTAAGGTGGAAGCCGGAAATGTGAGTTTGCCGCTTAGCTCATCGTTGATAACCGGTAGCCAAGCTCTTTTTGGCTTAAAGACACAATTGCAATTTGGCAAATTGGGGGTTACCAGTATTTTCTCTCAACAAAAATCGCAATCGAAGGAAATTACCATTACCAACGGGTCGCAGCAGAACGAATTTAGATTGCTTGCCGATGGCTACGAAGCCAATAAGCATTATTTCTTAAGTCAATTTTTTCGCAACCAATATAATTTGGCTTTAAAAAAACTGCCCATTATTAGTAGCAACATTAACATTACCAAAATTGAGGTTTGGGTAACCAATAGAGTGGGTACCACTGCCGATTCGAGAGATGTGTTGGCTTTTATGGATTTGGGGGAAAATAGTCCATACAACCAGGCACAAATTCAAGGGGGTGCTGGTTTTTCTTCCTACCCGGCTGGCTTTTCTGGTCCTGGATTTTCACAACAATCTAACAACCTATTACAAAACTTACCCATTAATGCCCGTTTAACCAATTCAAACGCCATTAACGTGTATTTTCAGGCAAATGGCGCCACCGATAATTTTGCTAAACTTACCTATGCCCGCAAGCTAACAGATAAGGAATATACCATGAGCCCGCAATTGGGCTATATCTCTCTAAATACACCCCTAAATGCCGATGAGGTATTGGCCGTTGCTTACCGCTATACGGTGAATGGCACTGAGTATCAGGTGGGAGAATTTTCGAATGATTTGCCTGTAAACAACGAGGTTCCAGAGGTTTTGTATGTAAAATTGCTTAAAAACGAAACCCTTAAAACCAATTTACCAACCTGGGATTTGATGATGAAAAACATCTATTCCTTGGGAGCATATCAAGTATCCTCTTCCGATTTTCGCTTAAATATTTTCCGATTAGATGAGCAATCGGGAGTAGAAAAACCTCAAATGACTGAGGGGCAAAATACCAATGGCAAGTTGTGGTTACAGCTTACTAATTTGGATAATATCAATCAGCAAAACGACCGAAAGCCCGATGGCTTTTTCGACTTTATACAAGGCATTACCATTGATGCATTGAATGGCCGCATTACCTTCCCTACGGTAGAGCCTTTTGGTGCCGATTTAGCCGCTCAATTTACACCTGCCGAAGCCGCTTTGGCTGCAAAATATGTGTATCAGCCCTTGTATGATTTAACCAAGGCCGATGCCCAGCAACTGTATCCGCAGTTGAACAGGTACATTATTAAAGGCACCTACCAATCGCAAGTAAGTTCAGAGTTTCAACTAAATGCCATCAATATTCCCGAAGGTTCGGTGCAGGTAATCGCGGGTACAATACCTTTGCAAGAAGGGGTTGATTATACCATTGATTACAATATTGGCCGTGTGCGAATTTTAAACCAAGCGCTCTTAAATTCTGGGCAGCCTATTCGTATTAAATTAGAAAATAGCGAACTGTTTGGTATGCAGCAACGCTCCTTATTTGGTACCCGGTTTGATTATAGAGCGAATAAAAAACTGATCCTTGGGGCTACTTTATTGAATTTACCCGAGCGCCCGCTAACTCCCAAAGTGAACATTGGCGACGAGCCTATTTCCAATACCATTTGGGGTTTAGATATG
>JAIPAN010000030.1 GCA_021740025.1 Sphingobacteriaceae bacterium | reverse complement strand
AGCTAGGTTTCCCCATTCGGAAATCACCGGATCAATTCATATTTGCTAATCCCCGGTGCTTATCGCAGCTTATCACGTCCTTCATCGCCTCTGAGAGCCAAGGCATCCTCCGTGTGCCCTTTCTTACTTTCTTCTTCGCATGCCGCTTTTGCTCGGCATGGAATGCTTTTTGATAGTTGAATTGAATTTTAGCTTGGGATACAAGTATCTTAAGCTTCAAAACAAAACAACGTCTCTACTGTTGTCTTCTCTTTCAATTATTTTTTCCAATATGTCAAAGAACGTTATTGAGTGTTTCACCGAATGCTTAAAGTATTACCTTTTTACAAACTGTTTATCTCAAATAGTGGAGAATAACGGATTCGAACCGTTGACCCCCTGCGTGCAAGGCAGGTGCTCTAGCCAGCTGAGCTAATTCCCCGAAAGATTTACCCTTTGTAGTCCCGAGCAGATTTGAACTGCTGACCCCTACATTATCAGTGTAGTGCTCTAACCAAACTGAGCTACGGGACTGTGTTTATAATCAATCACGCCTCTCATGGTTAAACCTCTGATTGGCTCATCTTTTGGGTGTCTTTACGTAAAAAAATACCATAGTATTTATTTACTTGTAAAATTTTAATAAGAAAATATCTGTAGCGTACCGAGTAGTCAATCTTTCTCTAGAAAGGAGGTATTCCAGCCGCACCTTCCGGTACGGCTACCTTGTTACGACTTAGCCCCAGTTACCAGTTTTACCCTAGGACGCTCCTTGCGGTTACGTACTTCAGGTACCCCCAGCTTCCATGGCTTGACGGGCGGTGTGTACAAGGCCCGGGAACGTATTCACCGCAGCATTGCTGATCTGCGATTACTAGCGAATCCAACTTCAAGAGGTCGAGTTGCAGACCTCTATCCGAACTGTGAATGGCTTTTTGAGATTGGCATCTTATTGCTAAGTAGCTGCCCTCTGTACCATCCATTGTAGCACGTGTGTAGCCCCGGACGTAAGGGCCATGATGACTTGACGTCGTCCCCTCCTTCCTCTCTGTTTGCACAGGCAGTCTGTTTAGAGTCCCCATCATTACATGCTGGCAACTAAACATAGGGGTTGCGCTCGTTGCGGGACTTAACCCAACACCTCACGGCACGAGCTGACGACAGCCATGCAGCACCTAGTTTCGTGTGATTGCTCACTAATTCATCTCTGAATTATTCACTAACTTTCAAGCCCGGGTAAGGTTCCTCGCGTATCATCGAATTAAACCACATGCTCCTCCGCTTGTGCGGGCCCCCGTCAATTCCTTTGAGTTTCACCCTTGCGGGCGTACTCCCCAGGTGGAATACTTAACGCTTTCGCTTAGACGCTAACTGTTTATCGCTAACATCGAGTATTCATCGTTTAGGGCGTGGACTACCAGGGTATCTAATCCTGTTTGATCCCCACGCTTTCGTGCCTCAGCGTCAATAACACCATAGTAAGCTGCCTTCGCAATTGGTGTTCTGAGACATATCTATGCATTTCACCGCTACTTGTCTCATTCCGCCTACCTCTAGTGTATTCAAGCTCTTCAGTATCAAGGGCACTGCGATGGTTGAGCCACCGTCTTTCACCCCTGACTTAAAAAGCCGCCTACGCACCCTTTAAACCCAATAAATCCGGATAACGCTTGGATCCTCCGTATTACCGCGGCTGCTGGCACGGAGTTAGCCGATCCTTATTCTTACGGTACATTCAGCTCGGTACACGTACCGAGGTTTATTCCCGTATAAAAGCAGTTTACAACCCGTAGGGCCGTCTTCCTGCACGCGGCATGGCTGGTTCAGGCTTGCGCCCATTGACCAATATTCCTTACTGCTGCCTCCCGTAGGAGTCTGGTCCGTGTCTCAGTACCAGTGTGGGGGGTCATCCTCTCAGATCCCCTAGACATCGTCGCCTTGGTGAGCCGTTACCTCACCAACTAGCTAATGTCACGCATGCTCATCTTAATCCCATAAATGTTTGATTATAATATGATGCCATATCATAATGTTATGCGGTATTAATCTCTCTTTCGAGAGGCTATCCCCCTGATTAAGGTAGATTGCATACGCGTTACGCACCCGTGCGCCGGTCTCAAATGGAGCAAGCCCCATTCTACCCCTCGACTTGCATGTATTAGGCCTGCCGCTAGCGTTCATCCTGAGCCAGGATCAAACTCTCCATTGTATGAGTATTGATTTCTGACTCTATTTTATTATAAATAGAATCTGTTGTTTTTCTATTTGTTGAATTGACTTAAAAAGAAACGAGTTCTTTGACTCGTTACGCTACATGATATCTCTTAAAGAACATTGCGCCTCTCCTCACGGTTTGGCTGTATCTATTTGACCGAATGGTCGTCTAGTTTCGAATTTGTTGTTCGGTTTAACATCGCGTTATTCCGTTTTCCGTTGCTTGGTTTTTACACCTCCCTGTTTTGCGGACTGCAAAGGTAGGGACTGCTTTTGGTAATTGCAAGTAAAAAATAAAAAATATTTTCTGTCTCTACTTTGCTGCTTTAAGTTTGAGGTCGAGCCTCTTTCTTAAGGGGCCACAAACATACGACGAGTTTTTATACTTCACAATAGCTACCTATAAATAAACCTTCAATTCACTGAAAATCAATCGAAAAAAAATAAACAAGGTTTAAACTGATTGTTAAACAGTGTTAAATTGCTCGATTTTAGAGGAAATTGACCTAGCTTAGCCCATATTTAATTGAACTTTAACTGAATTACGCTATCTTTGTAAGATGTTTATAACTAAACGACTAGTTTTTTGTGGTATATTAATTGTTGCCCTTGGTGCGCAAGGGTGTAAAAGCAAGTTCGAAAAACTAAAGGCTAGTACTAATACTGCACAAAAATATCAAGAGGGTGTAAAGCTCTATAATAAAAAGAGCTACACCAAGGCACTTAGCTTATTTGAAGATTTAGTGGGGCGCTACCGCGGGCAATCGGAAGCAGAAGATTTATACTATTATTATTCATACACGCATTACCATTTGCGTGATTATGTAACGGCTAGATATCATTTTAAGATTTTTGCCGATACCTATCCTAGTAGCTCGAAGGCAGAAGAGTGTAGATATATGGCGGCTTACTGTTTTTATTTAGAATCGCCCACGTTCTCTTTAGATCAAGCAAATACTATAAAGGCTATAGAAGCACTCCAGTTGTTTATTAATTTATACCCCAGAAGCGATCGCAGCCAAGAGGCAGCAAAACTTATTCAGGATTTGAGAGATAAATTGGAAATTAAATCGTTTGAGAACGCTAAAATGTATTTAGAGATTGGGGATTATAAATCTGCGGTGATTGCATTTAAAAACTCTATGAGGGATTATCCGGATACCAAGTTTGCCGAAGAAATGGAATTTTTGACCATTAGAGCACAATACTTGTATGCTAAAAATAGTTTTGAAAATAAACAAGAAGAACGTTTTAACGAGGCTATTCAACTATATGCAGAGTTTGTTGAAAGTTACCCAGATAGCAAGTTTGTGAAAGATGCCCTGCAATTGAAAACAGATTCTGAAAAGGGGATTGAAAATGCGAAGAAGTTATTGGCACTAGAAACCGCCCCAGCGAAATAAATTAATTAGAAGAAAATAAAACCATATACAACATGACACCGAAACCGTCTATACCAACATCTACTGTAACTCGTGATTTACGCGAATTAGACAAAGAAACTGGCAATATTTACGAATCAATTGTAATTATTAGCAAGAGAGCGAACCAAATTTCAAATAATGTGAAAGAGGAATTACATGCTAAACTTGCTGAGTTTGCATCGTCTAACGATAATTTGGAAGAGGTATTTGAAAATCGTGAGCAAATTGAAATTTCTAAACACTACGAGCGTATGCCTAAGCCTACTTTAGTGGCTGTTGACGAGTTTATACACGGTAAAGTATACCACCGTAATCCTACTACTGAGCAATAATATAGCCGCTTAATCTTTAAGCCCTATGCTTACCGGCAAGAAAATAGTTTTAGGCGTTTGCGGCAGCATTGCTAGTTACAAGGCTGCTTATTTAGTGCGCTTATTACTAAAGGCTGGTGCAGAGGTGCAAGTGGTTATGACCAAAGATGCGGTGTCGTTTATTACGCCGCTTACGCTTGCCACCTTATCTAAAAAACCTGTATTGATTGATTATTTTGTTCCCGAAACCGGAGAATGGAATAATCACGTGGATTTGGGCCTATGGGCCGATATCTTATTAATTGCTCCTGCTAGTGCCAATACCTTAGGTAAAATGGCTACTGGCATTTGTGATAATCTATTGTTAGCCACCTATCTTTCTGCTAAATGCCCGGTGTATTTTGCACCAGCAATGGATTTAGATATGTGGAAACACCCTTCTACCACACAAAACGTTAAGCAGCTGCAGTCTTACGGCAATACCCTCATTCAGCCAAATGCAGGCGAATTGGCTAGCGGTTTAATTGGTGAAGGCCGAATGGCCGAGCCTGAAGAAATGGTTGCCCTTCTACAACAGGAATTAAAAAAAAAACTTCCATTAGCAGGTAAAAAGGCTTTAGTAACTGCCGGGCCAACTTACGAAGCTATCGATCCGGTGCGTTTTATCGGGAATCACTCGTCGGGTAAAATGGGCTTTGCTGTTTCAGAAGAACTTTACCGATTGGGGGCCGAGGTTACACTTATTAGCGGGCCTACAGCTCTTTCCCTTTCTTATAAGGCTATTAAGCGCATCGACGTTGTATCGGCTGATGACTTATTAAAAGCCACCTTAGCAGAATTTGGCGAAGCGGATATTACGGTGATGAGTGCGGCAGTAGCTGACTATAAGCCCGAGCACGTTGCCAATCAAAAAATAAAAAAGAAAGAACAAGCTTTTTCTTTAAACCTGATTAAAACTACCGATATACTAGCAGAACTTGGCAATAAGAAGCGTGGGAACCAACTATTGGTAGGCTTTGCACTCGAAACAGAGAACGAAGTGGCGCATGCTAGCGATAAGCTGAAAAGGAAAAATTTAGACCTGATTGTACTCAATTCCTTGAATGATGAAGGAGCGGGCTTTAAAAGTGATTTGAATAAAATTACTATCCTTGATAAACAATTAAACGCCGAAACATTTGTTCTTAAACTAAAGAACGAAGTGGCACAAGATATCTGCCAAAAAATACTAGCTATAATGCCGCATGAGAAGTCTTAAATGGATTGTTTTAGGTTTTTGCTTTATCCAGCAGGTACATGCTCAGGATTTAAACGCTCGAGTACAAATTCTTTCGCCAAAAATACAAAGTGCCAATAAACGGGTATTGGATGTGTTGCAAACTACCATTAGCGACTTCCTAAATGGACGTAAATGGAGTGCAGACGAACTAAAACCTCAGGAACGCATAGATTGTACCTGGATTATTACCATTACCGATTGGGATGGCTCATCGCCCAACTTTAAAGCCGAAGCGCAACTGCTATCTAGCAGACCGGTATACAATACGGCTTACAATAGCACCTTGCTCAATATTACCGACAAAGAATTTGATTTTTATTATACAGAAGGGCAGGCGGTAGAATTTACCGAGCAAAATTATACTGGAAATCTAAGCTCGTTATTGGCCTTTTATGCCAATGTTTTGGTTGGTTTAGATTACGATTCTTTTAGCAAACTGGGCGGCACCCCCTATTTTGTTAAAGCGCAAAACATTGTTAACAATGCTCAAAATGCGGCATACAAAGGGTGGAAAGGTTTTGAAAGTTTGCGCAATCGCTATTGGTTAATCGAAAATTTAAACAATAAAAGCTTCTTGCCTATTAGAGAGGGCTATTACACCTACCATCGCTTGGGCCTCGATGAATTGGCTGAAAACCCAAGTTCGGGCAGAAATGTTGTATTAAACCTATTGCCTAAATTGCAAGAAGCAGATCGGTTGAAACAAGGCGCCATGCTTACCCAACTATTTTTTACGGCTAAAGCCGATGAATTGGTGAACACGCTCCTAGGCGCCAGTCCTAGCGACAAGGTAAAAGCCTATCAACTACTTATTCAGCTAGACCCTGCCAATGCATCTAAATACGAAGCCCTAAAAAAATAAGGCTTGAGCTACGTATTCGACTAAAACGTATGCAACAATTTGTCTATTTTAGCACAAAAATTTAATTTCTATGCTCCAACGGCTTGCCATACGCAATTACGCTTTAATAG
Organism: Sphingobacteriaceae bacterium; assembly: GCA_021740025.1. The sequence continues at coordinate 2,640 of JAIPAN010000030.1, read as the reverse complement.
ATACGCTAGACATCGATTTTTCCAAAGAACTAAATATTCTGACGGGAGAAACCGGTGCCGGTAAGTCGATTATATTGGGCGCACTCTCCTTACTGTTGGGACAACGGGCAGAAAGTAAGTATTTCTTTAATCAGGAGAAAAAATGCGTCATAGAAGGAGCGTTTAAAATTGACGACTATCACCTAAAGCAATTTTTTGAAGAGCAAGATTTAGATTATGAAGCCGAAACCGTATTGCGCAGAGAAATTTCGTTAGATGGCAAAACACGGGCTTTTATAAACGATACGCCGGTAACGGTGGCTATTTTAAAACAAGTAGGCGAACAATTAATCGATATTCATTCGCAACACGCCACGCTTGCCATCAATACCGAGAGTTTTCAGTTGTTGGTGTTAGATACACTTTGCAATCACGCTAGCTTGTTAGCCGAATATCAGCAGGCACTTGGGCAACACAAACAGTTGACTAAAAAATTAAAAGAACTTGAATTAGCCCTTTCGGAGGCTGTATCGGCACAAGAATATATTCAATATCAATTTGAAGAGCTAGAAAAAGCAGACTTGCAAGTCAACGAACAAGAAGATTTGGAGCAAGAGCTAAAAAGCCTCACGCATGCCGAAGAAATTAAACAAAATCTATCGGCAGCACTATTTCTACTAAGCAATGGGGAGCAAACGAGCATTGCTCAATTAAAAGAAGCGGTGCAACTGAGCCAGGCTATTGAAAAGTACGCAACGGGTATTCAACCACTTATAGAGCGTTTGCAAAGCAGCCTTATTGAACTTAAAGATATTGCTGCAGAACTAGAACGCCTTGCCCAAGGTACCAGCATTAACGAGGCTCGTACAAACATGATTAGCGAACGATTGGATATCCTCTATACCTTGCAAAAGAAACACCGGGTAAATACTGTGGCTGAATTACAGGTTCTTCGAAATCAATTTTCGGATCAATTGCAACAACTAGTATCCGGCGAAGAAGAAATTACCCGTTTACAGCAAGAGGAACGTGTGTTAAAGAGCAATTTAGTAACCCTGGCCCAGCAACTCAGTTCAAACAGAAAACAAGTTATTCCGGCATTGGAGCAACAGGTGCAAGAAGCTTTAACTACGGTAGGTATGCCTCATGCGCAACTGCGTGTATCCCAAGAAACAGACATCAATCTATTGAATCTTACAGGGGCAGATCGCATACAGTTTTTGTTTAGCGCCAATAAGGGGCAAGCACCTATGCCCATGAATAAAGTAGCTTCAGGTGGGGAATTATCTCGATTAATGTTGTGCATTAAATCGCTTATTGCCAAAAAAACCGCTTTACCAACCATTATTTTTGATGAGATTGATACCGGGATTTCGGGCGAAATAGCCTTAAAAGTAGGCGCAATTATGGAGCAAATGGCCCAAAGCATGCAAGTGATTACCATTACGCACTTGCCCCAAATTGCTAGCAAAAAGGGCAAACATTTTAGGGTATTTAAAAATGAGGCTGGAGAACAAACGAGCACAGGTATTGAAGCCTTACACAATGATGAACGCATACTGGAAGTGGCTAAAATGCTCGGCGGCGAACAAGCAAGTGCAGCCGCTATGGAGCATGCAAAAGAGCTCTTGAGCAATTAATTCGAATTAAGCTAACGTATTTTTAAGATTTTTTATAACCTTTGAACTTTAAAACAAAACAAAAAAGAGATGGCTCACAACTTACTGAAAGGTAAAAAAGGAATTATTTTCGGTGCATTAGATGAAAATTCTATTGCCTGGAAAACCGCCAAAGCATGTCATGCTGAAGGCGCTGAAATTGTATTAACCAACGCTCCTATTGCTTTGCGCATGGGCGAAATAAATAAATTGGCTGAAGAGTGTAATGCGCCAGTTATACCTGCAGATGTAACTTCTAGCGAAGATATTGAGAACTTGTTTGCAAAAAGTATGGAACATTTCGGTGGTGGTGTAGATTTTATTTTACACTCCATTGGCATGAGTATAAATATGCGTAAAGGCATTGCATATACCGAAAACAACTACGATTTTACGCACAAAGGAATGGATATTTCGGCCTTAAGTTTACACCGTGTATTGGCTACTGCCATGAAAATGGATGCCATTAACGAGTGGGGCTCTGTTGTGGCCTTAAGTTATATTGCGGCACAACGTACCTTCCCCGATTATAACGATATGGCCGATAATAAGGCTTTATTAGAAAGCATTGCCCGTAACTTCGGTTACCAATACGGTACTAAAAAGAAAGTGCGTATAAATACCATTTCGCAATCGCCAACCCGTACTACTGCTGGTTCGGGGGTAAAAGGTTTCGATGGTTTTATTAGTTATGCTGAAAAAATGAGCCCACTTGGCAACGCCAATGCCGAAGAGTGTGCAAACTATACCGTTACTTTATTCTCCGATTTAACCAAAATGGTAACCATGCAGAATTTGTTCCACGATGGTGGTTTCTCCTTTACCGGAGTAAGCCAAGCTGTAATTGAGCAAATGGAGAAATAATTGACATTCAAGCCATAAAAAAACCCGCTCGAATCTTCTAGCGGGTTTTTTTATAGAACATACTTTTTTTATTCTCTACACTTCTCAGCAAACTCATGAAACGTATCGTGTGCTTTCGTAATCAGTTTTTTCAACTCGG
>JAIPAN010000029.1 GCA_021740025.1 Sphingobacteriaceae bacterium | reverse complement strand
ATGCCGATGGCTATTCCGAACGCCAAGCAAACAACGAGCCTCAGCGACAACTCTCTAAAGAATTTGTTCGTAAATGGCTCATAGAAAATGGATTTCAGGGTAAAGAAGGTCAAAATGTGCCTACCATGACTTCCGAATGGGTTAGTGCCATCTCCGAGCGTTATATTGAGTTATTTGAGCAAATTACTGGCGATAACTTTCAGCGCTATGAAGGAACTGATGTATCGGGCCGCATATCAGATAATATTATGTCTAGTTTAGCGCAATTAAGCGCATAAGCTAAAATCATTATTGGCTATACCATGAAATTTGAGCTTACTATTTTAGGAAGCAGTTCTGCAACACCCATTCATGGTAGAAATCCTAGCGCTCAACTACTCAACATAAACGAGAAAATGTACCTGATCGATTGTGGTGAAGGTACACAACAGCAATTATTGCGCTTCGGATTAAAAGCAGCCAAAATAGACACCATATTTATCAGTCATTTGCATGGCGACCATTATTTAGGCCTCATGGGCTTATTATCTTCTATGCATTTAGTGGGCAGAACAAAATCCTTAACACTTTTTGGCCCTCCCGAACTGGATGAATTGCTTCAACTTCATTTTAAGTATTCGGCAACCCTTTTGCGATTTCCACTTATTTTTAAATCTACGCATAGTAATTTACCTGCAGTTATTTTAGAAAATTCGGATGTAGTAGTAGAAACAATAATTCTAAATCATCGTATTCACTGTACGGGATTCAAGTTCACTACCAAACTTACCTTGCCTACACTTAGAGAAGATAAGGTGATTGCTTTGGATATTCCTGTTGCGCACAGAGCCTTAATTAAAAACGGCTTCCCATACACAGATTCCTCGGGTGTGATACATACTGCCGATTCGCTAACCTTGCCGCCACCGCCTATAAAGCGTTTTGCCTATTGCTCCGATACGCTTTGCGATGGTTCTTACGCATCGCAACTAGAAGGTTTGGATCTTTTGTACCACGAGAGTACCTTTTTGCACGATATGCTCGATAGGGTCAATGAAACGTTTCATACTACCGCATTACAGGCCGCAACATTGGCTAAAAAAGTAGGGGTAAGGCGGTTGCTTATTGGGCACTTTTCTGCCCGATACAAAGAATTAACACCGCTGCTAGAGGAAGCGCAATCGGCGTTTAATGAAACTCAATTGGCAATAGAAGGAGAAACCTTCTCCATTTAATTCCGTTTATTTTTTCCCGCCACCAAATACAGAGAAGTGTACATAGCGCTTTGGGTTGGCTTTTAAATCAACCATCAACTTGTCTAAATTTTCGGCAGATTGCGCTAAATTATCGTATAATTTTTTGTCGTTTATCAACAAGCCAATACTGCCTTCTCCGGCATTTATTTTAGAAATCACTTGTTGTAAATCTTTCACAGCCTGGTTGGCGTTTATAAGTGTTTGCCCGATATTGGCTTTGGCGGTTTGGTCGCTTATTTGCTCAAAATTGGCAACAATGGTGCTTATTTTCTGATTGTTATTTTTGAAATTAGTAGAAATAGATTGTAGGTTAGATAAAATGCCCGAAATTTTGGCAGTTTCAGAATCCATTAAGCCATCAACTTTTTTAGAAGTACGTTCTAAGTTTTCGAGCGTATTGGCAATACTGGCAAAGCTACGGTCGAAGTTTTTCTGAAATTTAGGATTGAGCGTATTGTTAACCGATTCGAGAATAGAATCTAAACGGCCAGCAATTTGATCGGCTTTCTTTTGAATGGGCTTTACCTGATCCATAAATCCTTCCTGAATAAAAGCAGTTAGGGTGTCGCCATCGGCAGCAAAATCTTTACTATTGCCCAATTCAAACACAATAGCCTTCCCACCGAGTAAATCGGTGCTTTCTAAACGGGCAGTGGTATTTTTCGGAATTTTATAATCGGGACTTATTTGAAATTGAGCAATAATATGCCCATTTGGAGCTAACCTAAGGTTCGAAACCCGTCCAATTTTAAATCCATTTACCAATACAGGTTTTGATTCTGTGAGGCCATCAATATTTGGATAAACAGCATAAAACTCACTTTCACGCATAAACAAATCGGTGCCTTTTAAAAAGCTATATCCCAATATTAATACTGTAATGGCAACCGTGGCCAATATCCCTACTTTAGTTTCGTTAGATATTTTCAAAATATTTATGATGAGCTAATTAGTCTATTTCTAATTGTTTTTTATAGGTCTGAATGGCTTTAAATAAGCAATTCACAATTTCTTGTTGTCCAGTTTCTGAATTCATATAGGCCTCTTCTTCTGGATTAGAAATGAAGCCAATTTCGGTTAAAACTGCAGGCATTCCTGCTCTTGCTAATACAGCTAGGCTTTTTTCTTTAACGCCCCTATCAATACGGCCAGTTTTAGCGTATTCATCTTGCATAAAAGTAGCCAATTTAATGCTCTGTTCTCTAAAACTATTTTTTAAAAAAGAAAACATGATGATACTTTCTGGATCGTTTGGATCGTAACCTTCGTAATTGTCTTTATAATCTGTTTCGAGTAATATAGAAGCGTTTTCTCGTAAAGCAATATCTTGTTCATCCAATCGTCCAAAACCAGAAACGAATGTTTCCACACCGCTAGTATTAGTATTTTGGGAGGTAACGGTAGAATAGGTAGGTACTTTTTTACCTTTTTTATTCCGATGGTAACCCGTAATTACATTTTTTTTGTAAATAGGCATCGAATTGCAATGTATAGAAATGAATAAATCGGCTTTTACCCTGTTTGCTAAACCAATACGTTCATACAAGGGTACAAATACATCACCAGTGCGTGTATAAAATACTTTTACATCTTTTAATTGATCTTCAATAAGCTTACCAAGTTTTAAGGCAGTTAGTAATGCTACATCTTTTTCCTTTGATATTAGACCATGAGTAGAACCATCTTTACCACCATGTCCGGCATCAATAACAATGGTTCTAATTTTATACGGAGGTTTTAGTGTGCTTTTTGCTATTAGGATTGTATTGCTTAACAATAAAAGCATTAATAAAGCACAAATCGGTCTGATGAATGGGATAATTTTCACTAATTTTGAACGATTTTTGGAGTTGAGCATTTACAAAAATAGTATTCATCGGCTAATTTGAAATTAAAAAGAGGTCTTTTTCTATTTATTTTATTCAATTGTTTCTACTTAGGGGCAATGGGTATCCTTTTTGCGCAAAATAAACCAACTACAAAATTTCCTTCGGTTAGGGTAGATACCATCAAACAAAATACTAAATCTGCCAAATTAGATGCGAATGTTAAATATACAGCTGAGGATTCTATCCGATTTGATAAAAAAAATGGAATTGTTTACCTCTATGGTAAAGCTAAAATTAATTATACAGATTTTGAGTTAGATGCCGACTACATTCGTTTAGATCAAAAAAATAGTACGGTTTTTGCCAAAGGGATTTTTGATGTAAAAGCTAATCGGTACAAGGGCAGACCAATTTTAAAACAGGGTACCGATCAGCCCATTACCACCGATTCTTTATTGTTTAATATTTATACCAAAAAAGGTAAATCCTACGGTGTTTTTTCTGAAGTTGATGGAGGTTATTTACAAGCAAAACAGTTCAAAAAAAATCAATTTGAAGAAGGTTTTTTTAAAAATGGTATTTACAGTACTTGCGAATTAAGTCATCCCCATTTTGGTATAGTTATTACCAGAGGTATTGTTACCGATAAACAAATTGTTACCGGACCTTCTTTTCTAGAAATTGAGGATATTCCAATACCAATTGGCATCCCATTTGGGTTTTTCCCAAAATCGAATAAACGTGCTTCTGGTATTTTGTTTCCAACCTTTGGAGAAGATGCAACCCGTGGATTCTTTATGCGTGATTTAGGTTATTATATAGGCCTAAATGAGTATTGGGATATTACAATGAGGGGTAGTTTATTTAGTAGGGGTTCTTATGATTTAAGTTTGGCAGCTCGTTATCAAAAACGATATAAATTCGATGGTAATCTAAATTTACGCTACTCATCTACCCGTACAGGCATTGAGGGCACCCCTGGTTATAAACCATTTAAAGATTTTAATATACAATGGACCCACTCACAACGTACAGAGGCTAATCCGGGCACTACGTTTACGGCTTCAGTGAATGCCGGTACCTCTAGCTATTTTACCAATACAGCAGCGGGTGGTACCTATAATATTGATCAATTGACCCGAAATACACTCTCTTCTAATATTAGTTATGGAAAAACTTTTGCCAATGGTTTATTTAACTTTACATCAAGTTTAAGCCACCGACAAGATATGCAACAAAAAACCATGTTTTTAGAGTTGCCAACCTTTAGCTTAAATATGAGCACCATCAATCCGTTGGATTCTAAAAATAGAGTTGGAGAGCAGAAATGGTATCAACGTATAAATTTGGGTTATAGTTTACGTGGTACAAATACCTTGGATACGAAAGAAAATCTTTTGTTTAAAGCTGGAACTCTTAAAAATCTTAAAAATGGATTTCAACATACCATCCCTGTTAGCTTTTCTTTTAATCTTCTAAAATATTTAAATGTAAGTTCTGGAATAAATTATACGGAAAATTGGTATACCAAAACAATTCTCAAAAAGTGGTCGGCAGCACAAAATATAGTTTTATTAGATACAATTGCAGGATTTAAGCGTTCCGGTGAGTATAGTTTAAATACAGGAATAACAACTAAATTTTATGGTCAAGTTAATTTTAAAAAAGGAAATTTGATGGCCTTAAGACACGTGGTTACCCCATCAATTAGTTTTAATTATCGACCAGATTTTGGAGCAGCTAAGTTTGGATATTACCAAAATGTTCAAAGCAATGCACAAGGCCAACTAAACCAATATTCAATTTTTGAGCAAGGTGTTTATGGCTATCCTAACCGTGGCAAGGTTGCTGGCATTGGCTTTAGTATTGATAATAACATTGAAGCTAAGGTAAAATCAAAAACAGACAGTTTAAGTAAAGGGGATAAAATTCCTATATTACAGGGCCTTAGCTTTTCGGGTAACTACAATTTTGCTGTCGACTCATTTAAATTATCTACTATTAGTTTTTCAGGTAGAACAGCATTATTAAAACAAAAACTTGGGATAAATTTCTACGGCTCATTAGATCCATACCAACTCAACAGTAACGGTGTACGTATTAATAAATATGCGCTATCCAACGGAAATTTAGTGCGCTTAACAAATCTTGGTATTTCACTAGATCTTAATTTTAACTCAACCGGATTAAGTAGTAAAAAACCTAAATCAAAAAACACTTTAGCTGATTTAACCCCTGAACAAGACGAACAACTGGCACAAATTAATCGAAATTCTGAAGCTTTTGTAGATTTTAATATTCCGTGGACATTAAGAGCATCCTATAGTTTTAACTATTCTAAAACTGGTTTAGTAGCCTATAGAACCAATACACTAAATTTTAATGGCGATTTTAGTGTAACGCCCAAATGGAAACTTACCTATACTTCAGGATATGATTTTCAACAGAAAAAAATAAGTTTAACTCAAGTAGGAATTTATAGAGATCTACATTGCTGGGATCTTTCTTTTGGCTGGATTCCATTTGGTACCTATAGAAGTTATACCGTTGATTTACGGGTGAAAGCTTCCATTCTGCAAGATTTAAAATTAAGCAAACGCCGCGATTACTATAACCAATTTTAATATGCTAGCAGAGATTATAACCATAGGAGATGAAATACTGATAGGGCAGATAGTGGATACCAACTCGGCTTGGATTGGAAATAAATTAAGCGAAATTGGTGTTCGTGTGCAACAAATCACATCCATATCTGACCAAAAAGAAGCCATCATGCAAGCTCTCACAGCTGCATCTAAACGTGCCGATATTGTATTGCTTACTGGTGGTTTAGGCCCAACCAAAGACGATATTACCAAAAAAACTTTGGCCGAATTCTTTAATGTTGGTTTTAAACAAGATGCAGAAACCCTTACTAGAGTTACAGCTTTTTTTGAGAAATTTAAAGCCCCATTATTGCCTATTAACAAAGCACAGGCAGACGTACCTGAAAATTGCACGGTATTACAAAATAAAAATGGCACCGCACCGGGTATGTGGTTTGAACAAGACAATTGTATTTTCGTATCTATGCCAGGTGTGCCTTTTGAGATGAAATACCTAATGGAGGAAGAAGTATTGCCACGCATCCAACAAAAGGCCAATTTGCCGGCTATTGTACACCATACGCTGTTAACTGCAGGTATTGGCGAATCTTTCCTTTCTGAACGCATTGCACAGGTAGAAAACAATTTGCCCAATCACATAAGCTTAGCCTATTTGCCCAAATTGGGTCAAGTTCGTTTACGTTTAACAGCCTTGGGAACAGATAAAAAAAGCTTAGAAGTAGAAGTACAGGGCTATGCCAATCAAATTATTCAGTTAATAGGACCCTATTTTATTACCGACACTGATATTCCATTTGAAAAAGTAATATTAGACTTTATGCAAGTCCGTAAGCTAAAACTAGTATTGGCAGAAAGTTGTACGGGTGGTTTTTTGGCGCATCAGTTTACTCAACATGCAGGTTGTAGTTCCGTTTTCGAAGGTAGTGCCGTTGCTTATTCCTACGATCTAAAAGAACGTATGCTAGGTGTAAAAAATCAAACTTTAATCAAATATGGCGCAGTTAGTGCTGAGGTAGTAGTAGAAATGGCACAAGGAGCTTTAGCAAAATATCAAACAGACTATGCCGTTTCTATTAGCGGTATTGCTGGTCCGGGAGGTGGTTTGCCTGAAAAGCCTGTAGGTACTGTATGGATTGCCGTAGCAAATAAAACTAAAGTATTAAGCCGCAGATTTGAGTTTGGCTATAAACGTAAAGAAAATATTGAGCGTTCGGCCGCCAATGCCTTGCTGATGCTATATAAATTACTAACAGAAGATTATGCTTCATAAAAAAGGCTTATTTTTGCATCAAACCACTTAAAACTATGGCTGAATATCAGTTAACTCTTCCTAAAATGGGCGAAAGCGTTGCCGAAGCTACCCTGATTAAATGGGTAAAAAAAGTGGGCGACAGCATTCAAGCAGATGAAATTATTTTAGAAATTGCTACCGATAAGGTAGATTCTGAAGTTCCTTCGCCCGTGGCTGGTAAACTGATTAAAGTATTATTTAACGAAAACGATGTGGTGCAAGTGGGAGAGGTAATTGCACTTATTGAAATAGAAGGCGGTATTTCAAGCAGCGCAGTTCCACTCGTAGCACCCGATCCTGAAGTTTTACCTGAAGTAGAAACACCTAGTATAGCCGATATTCCCGGTATTAAAAATCTAGCTCCAGAACCAAAAGTTGCTATAGAAGCTGATTTTAGCAAAACGGACAAGTTTTATTCGCCATTGGTGAAAAGCATTGCTGCCGAAGAAAGAATTACACCTGCTGAATTAGATGAAGTAAGAGGTACAGGTGCCGACGGAAAAGTAACCAAGCAAGATTTGTTGGATTATATTGCTAATAAAGGCGCTGGTGCAACTAAAGTAGAGGCCCCTAAATTTGTTTCTGCAGAAAGCCCTAAAACAACCACTCCACCCGTACAGATAGTTTCTGGTTCTGATGAAATTATTGAGATGGATCGCATGCGCAAACTTATTGCCGAACACATGGTAATGAGCAAGCAAACGTCGCCACACGTTACTTCTTTTGTAGAAGCCGATGTAACCAATGTGGTGCGTTGGAGAGATCGGGTGAAAAGTACGTTTGAAAAACGCGAAAACGAAAAACTAACCTTTACGCCCATTTTTATTGAAGCCGTGGCTAAAGCCATTAAAGATTTTCCGATGATAAACGTATCGGTAAATGGCCAACAAATTATTGTAAAGAAAGACATTAATATAGGTATGGCAACTGCCTTACCATCAGGTAATTTGATAGTACCGGTAATTAAACGTGCCGATCAATTAAATATGGTAGGTTTGAGTAAATCGGTAAACGATTTGGCGAACCGTGCTCGTAATAACAAACTACAACCCGATGAGGTAAAAGAAGGGACATTTACCTTAACCAATCTCGGTTCATTTGGAAATATTATGGGCACACCCATTATTAACCAGCCACAAGTTGCCATTTTAGCCGTGGGTGCCATTAAGAAAAAGCCTGCCGTTTTAGAAACCGACGATGGGGATGTAATTGCCATTAGACACATGATGTTCTTGTCCTTATCATACGATCACCGAGTGGTTGATGGCGGTTTGGGTGGTTCTTTTGTACGTAGAGTTGCCGATTACTTAGAGGCTTGGGATGTGAATAGAGAAGCTTAATTTTAAGCTAAAGCTTGCGCCAAATCAGCTTGTAAATCTGCTATATTTTCTAATCCTACCGATACCCGAATAAGGTTTTTAGGTGTTTTGGTATCTGGACCCTCCACAGAAGCACGGTGTTCTAATAAACTTTCTACACCACCCAAACTAGTAGCCTGCGTAAATATTAACACGCTATTACATACTTTACGAGCAGCATCTTCGCCATCTTTTACTAAGAACGAAACTACACCTCCAAAACCACATTGCTGTTTTTTAGCCAATTCGTGTTGTGGGTGGCTGGCTAAACCCGGATAAAACACACGTTCTACTTTTGGATGTTTTTCTAAAAAGCTGGCTAAAGCAAGTGCATTTTCTAAATGGCCTTTCATACGGTAGGGCAAGGTTTTAATACCACGTACAGTCATATAACAATCAAAAGGAGCGGGTACTGCTCCCGAAAGGGTTTGTATGGTTCTAATTTTTGTCCAAAATTCATCGGCAGTTTTACAAATGTGGGCTCCACCTAAAACATCGCTATGGCCACCCAAGTATGTTGTGGTAGAATGCATCACTATATCGGCACCTAAAGCCGATGGGCACTGAAAAAT
>JAIPAN010000028.1 GCA_021740025.1 Sphingobacteriaceae bacterium | reverse complement strand
TGCGCCCTTGAAGCCAACTCGGGTACCACTCCACCATAGTGTTGGTGAACGGCTTGAGTCGCAATGATGTTGGAACGTATTTCACCGTTTACACAAACGGCAACCGAGGTTTCATCGCATGAAGATTCTATTCCGAGTATCGTGGTCAAGGGAACTTATTAAAGTTAAAACGTACAAAACTATCAAAAAAGCAGTAAAAATAACGTTATGGGTTCTAGTATCTCTTCTGTTGATGCTGGTTTCCTTGTTGTTTTCACTCCAATTTAAGCCCGTTCAAACCTATTTTGCACAACGCATTGTGGGCTACCTATCTAGCGAACTACATACCAAGGTTGCAATTGCAGGCCTGCATGTTAAACCCTTCAGATCTATTGAATTAGAAGGATTTTTACTCGAAGATTTACAACACGATACCCTGTTGTATACGCAACGTGTTTCTGTAAAAATCAATAAATTTTCACTCAAAAAAAGACAACTTTTTATTGCCGAATTGGGAATAAAAAAAGGGCAAATTTTTTTAAAAAAATACAAAAACAAACAAAGCAATCTGAGTTTCTTAATTCGCTATTTTAGCAGCACCGATACCACAAAAAGTAGACCTTTTGATGTGCGCCTGAGTAACATCAAGTTGAGTGATATGGCATTCAAATACCGCAATTACGGGGTTAGTAAAAAAACTAAAAGCATAAACTTTAGCGACCTAGAACTTAGCGACCTGAATGGCGAAATTTTACAGCTCGATACCCGCAATCACCTGGCACAAGCAGAAATAAAAAATCTGCGTTTTCGTGAAAAATCGGGCTTTTGGCTTAAAAACTTAAGCACCTTGGTTACCATAGATAGTACTAAAATGGAGTTTAATAAATTAAAACTTCAAACTGCTAAAACCAATTTAGGTCCGTATTTCATCATGAAATTTAAGAGTTTCGATGATTTCGATCAGTTTAACAACAAGGTGTACATGCTGGGTAGGTTTAACAAATCGAGAGTGTTAGCTAGCGATGTGGCCTATTTTGCACCCGAACTATCCACCTTAAAACTCGATGTAAAATTACAAGGCACCATAAAAGGTACGGTTAGCCACTTGCAAGCAAAAAGCTTGACTATTGAACCCAATAAGGGAACAGCACTAAAAGGCGATTTCGATATAAAAGGATTGCCTTTGATAAAAAACACGGTCTTTACCCTAAATCTTCAGGAGCTAAAAACAAGTAAAAAAGAGTACGACCAATTGTTACGAAACATTACCGGTAATACACGGAATGATTTACCCGAAGAAATTGCACAACTTGGCAATTTTAGTTACAAAGGAATTTTCAAAGGTTTTAGCAATGATTTTAAACTGCAGGGCACCTTACAAACCGAATTGGGTAAGGTAAACATCAAAACCCTAAATTTTAGACGAAATACCCAGCGTGAACCAGTATACGAAGCCTCGGTGCAAACAGATCAATTTAACCTCGGTAAATTGCTAAACAACAGTGAACTGGGTAGCATAAATTTTGATGGAGATGTAAAGGGAAAAGGCTTTAAATTGGACCAATTAAGTACCCAACTCAAATTAAATATTGGGTACATAGATTACAACCGCTACCGTTACCAACAAGTAAAAGTAAATGGACAAGTAGACCAGCGTATTTTTAATGGCAGCATTGGCATTAACGATACACAGGTGCAGCTCAATTTTTTAGGCAAAATAGATTTTAACCCCGATTTGCCAGTGTTCAACTTCCAATCGAGTATTAGAAATGCAAATTTATTAGCCTTGCACTTTACTAAAGATACCCTAACGCTAAGTGCCGATTTGCAAACAAATTTTAATGGCAATACCATCGAAAATATTCAGGGCAGTATTTCGGCCAGATCTATTGTTTTGAAAACTCCGAGCAAAACCCACAACATTGACTCTATTGAAATAGCAGCAAATGGATTGGATAACAATCGATCTATTGAATTACACTCCGATTTAGCCGAAGCAAGCATTAAGGGAAAATACGATCTACTCACATTGCCATCGTACTTTAAATCGGTACTAAAAAAGTACGTTCCATCTCTTCGTACAACTATTGTTCCGTTTAAATCACAGCATTTCGATGTAACCATTCAGTTGAAAAAGTTTGAGCCCATTGGCGTTTTTGCTCCTAAATTGAGTATTCCAGATGGCGCCATTCTCAATGGAAAATTCGACTCTGATAGCAGCATTTCCACCATCAATGGATACGCAAAAACAATACAATACGACGGCATAAAAGCAAACAATTTGATTGTAGATGAGACTACCGAAAATAAACAAATGAACATTTTCCTAACCTCCGATCGCATTGATTTGGGTGATAGTTTATTTGTAAAAAATGTGAACATTGCCACCATATTACGTTCAGATAGCTTGAGCCTCAACGTAAAACTATCCGATAAAGATGCCACTAACCAACTCGATTTAAACGGCTTGGTAGAATTTAGTGCCGACAGTTTGGCGAAATTGAGCATTCTCCCCTCTGATTTAGTAATTAACCGCGAAGTATGGAAAATACAAGACAAAGTATTGTTCCGTTTTGATAAAGGGAAAACCTTGGTTAAAAATTTTGGGTTAAACAGAAACAATCAATTCATTTCGGCTGATGGTATCATTTCTACAGATCCGAACGACGAATTGAGCATAGGCTTCAAAAACTTTGATTTACAAACGTTAAACCCGCTCATGAAAACAGCCGGTATACGATTAAAAGGCGTACTCAATGGACGAAGCGGTCTTAAAGCCCTGCTTGGTAAAACCAGGCTAACCTCTGGTTTACGTATAGATTCATTGGATTTTAACAACCACTTTATTGGCGATTTAAGTTTAAATGCCGAATATGACGACGATACCAAACTAGCTACCTTAAGCATGGATATTGACAGCAAGGGTATAAAGAGTTTAGATATTCGGGGCACCTATGATGCCAATCCGGGTCAAGATAATTTAGACTTAGACCTCAATATGGATGATACCCAGTTAATTATCCTGGAGCCATTTATACGCAACTTGGTATCCAATCTAACAGGAACTATATCTAGTCGCTTAAAAATAACTGGCAAACCTAGTAAACCACAAGTAAACGGAACCGTAAGTTTAAACAATGCCGAACTAACCGTGAATTACTTAAAAACCCGATATCGCATAAACCAGAAATTGGCAGTGCACAATACTGTTATTGATGTTAACGATTTGCGATTGAAAGACAGTAAAAACAATGAAGCCATTGCCACTGGCACCGTAGACCTAGGCAACATCAACACCCCCACCATCAATGTAACTCTGGTAACCAATAAATTTATGGCGCTAAACACCACTGCTAAAGACAATTCGGCTTATTACGGTACCGCTTATGGCACGGGTATTTTTAGTTTCGATGGGCCAACAGATAATATGAATATCAATATTGATGCAAAAACAGAAGCTGGTACAATATTTAATATCCCATTAAACACCACCGAGAAAATTGGTGAAACCGATTTTATTGTTTTTGTTGGACAAGATTCGAGCCGGGTTGTAAAAAAAGAAAATGCCTTTAACGGTGTAAAAATGAATTTCTCTTTAGCAGTAGATGAAAATTCACAGGTGAATATTTTCACTTCCTTGGGTAAATTATCTGGTAAAGGGAAAAGTGATTTAAGTTTACGAATTTCTACCCTTGGCGATTTTGAGATGTTTGGCGATTACCTCATTTCACAAGGTAAATTTGAATTTACTGCCCAAGATTATATAAACAAAGTGTTTGATATTAGTCAAGGTGGTTCTATTAGGTGGACTGGCGACCCCATGGCTGCAGTAATTAATTTAAAAGCTAACTACGGTGCCCGTACCAGTTTAAGTCCTTTATACACCGCTGCAGGGCGGCCAGCCAACGAAAGCAGGGTGCAAGCAGAAGCAATTATGAATTTGAGTGGTAATTTATTAAAACCAGATATTGGTTTCGATATAGATTTCCCTACCGATTCGTATGTGAAAGATGAATTGCAAAGCTACTTAAGTGATGTAAACAATGTAAACCAACAGGCATTGAGTTTAATTGTTCGACGCAGTTTTACACCTGGAAACGGAACTGCCAACATTAGAACCCAGCTAAACTCTACCGTTCTTAGTGCCGGAACAGAAATTGCCTTTAATCAATTGAATAACATCATTACCCAATCGCTTAACCTAAACTTTGTAGACTTTAACATTCGTTCGCTAAACGAAGCTAGTGCCTCTTTTCGCTTGCTCAATAACCGCCTAGTATTATCGGGTGGTGTTACAGATAGAAGAGCTACCATTACTGATTTTGATGTGATAGGAACAAATGTAGCTAGCGACCTAGAAGCTCAATACCTTATTAAAAAGGATGGTAGTTTTGTTTTGAGAGCTTCGAACAGATTGAGCAATAGAAACTTCTTAAACCCAAGCCAAGAGTACGTAACAGCTTTTGGCTTGGTATACCGTAAAGACTTTGATAATTTCAATGAATTTTTACGCATATTGATTGGGAAAGAGCGCAAAGAAGAACGCCTAAGAAGAGCAGAAAGAGCACTAGGAACACCGCTAGAAAACCTAGAAAAAAATTAAATTTTCTTGAGTAGGTTTTTAAACCAGCGCTTGTACAAATCAATATCAAATAATACCGAATCTACGCTAGCTTTATAGGTAAGAAAGGCGCCAACGGGGCTTAATACAATAATAGCTATCCACATGCCTAAAACAGGAGAAATGTCTCCTTCTTTTGCATACTTCTCACCAACAGTTGATATAATGTGGTAAAACAAGAAAAAGATAACCGATACTACCACAGGTAAACCCAAACCTCCCTTTCGTATAATTGCTCCCAATGGGGCACCTATAAAAAATAAAACCAAACACGAAACAGCTAAAGTTATTTTACGGTTATACTCTACAATAAAATTGCGTAATTTATCATTAAAATCGGCATCAACCTGTACTTTTGTACTTAGCATTTCAAGAATAGAACGTACGTTTTCCGAGGCCAAAACTGCTACTCGTGCACGTTCAATTTTAGGCAGTTTATCAAAATTTGTAATACCATCAACCTTTAGCGAAGAAACATGCATGACTCCAGGATTTAGCACTTTATATTTTGTTTTTAAAATAGCCAAGGTATTCAGTACATTGGTATCGGCCTGCCGAGTTACAGAATCTTTGTAGAGAGTTAACTGCCTCATATTGAGCATGGCGTAATTAGATTTGAATAAATTCTCATCCGTACGTTGCATCTTAAACCCTGATAAATCAAACTTTTGTTCTGTTTCTTTAAAACCAAAACGGGTAAAACGCAAGCGTGGATTATATTCCTTTTCACTCGGGGCTTCTTCGTAGCGAATTCCATTTTTTAATTTCAAAATCAAAAAAGAATCATCAGCCGTTCTAAACATTTTACCCGATTCAGCAACCACCACATTTACATTGCCCGAATTATTTACCCGATCGTAAATAACCACTCCATGCAAGGTTTGCCCATCCGAATCTTTTTTATCTACCCGTATAGAATAACCTGGAATGCTGTTATTAAACACCCCCTCATTAATTAAAAAAGCAGCCTTTTGGTTCCGAACATCCCATAACAAAGAACCCATTTTTAAATTGGCTACAGGCAACATGTAATCGGAAAATAGGAAAGCAGCTACACTTAATAAACCAATAACAATAATAAGTGGATACATGGCCCGTCTTAGGGAAACTCCTGCCGACTTTATGGCAACAAGCTCATAATTTTCACCAAGGCTGCCAAAAGTCATAATGGACGACAACAATACAGCAAGTGGTAAAGCCATGGCTACGTTGGTAGCAGAAGCATACATCAACAGCTCTAATATAATATACCAATCGAAGCCTTTGCCTATTAAATCATCAATGTATTTAAACAAAAAAAGCATCAATAGCACAAACATCACGATTAAGAATGTGGCTATAAATGGCCTAATAAAGGCCTTAATAAGTAAGAGGTGAAGCTTTTTCACGTGTTTTATAGAGAAAATCCCTAGGCACCCAACACACCAATCAAGTATTGTATTTGGTTATCCCAAATCAATTTACGATCGGCTAGTGCATCGTCGGTTGCAAAATCGGTAACAAGCAAGGCAACATCGTTAGTCAATTCATCTTGCACAATTTCTAACTCCAAATAGCATTGTGGTTCATCGTCAAGCCATTTAAATTTAACCGATTTGTTTTCTTTCAAACTAATTAGCTTAGCAGTAGAATGTTCTTCATCCCAAGTAAACGTATATTGTTGATCTCGGTAACTTACATCATCTGCAAACCATTGGGCCAAACCATTGGGCTCATTTAAAAAACTAAATAATATTTTTGGCGAAGACTTGATCTCGTACTCTAAGCTAAATTTTTTCTTTTCTGACATATTACAAACCTTTACACAACTTTACAACTGCAATTTTAGCAATTGTTTCTAAAGAAAGGGATTTTCTACTATATTTGCAAACCAATTCTAACCCAATTTTGGCGGGGTAGCTCAGATGGTTAGAGCGCAGGATTCATAACCCTGAGGTCGGCAGTTCGATCCTGCTCCCCGCTACACCTAAATGCCTCTTCTGAGGCATTTTTTTTGCTAAAGAATTACTGTTTATTCTGGCTGTAAATAATGCTATTTTCCTAGCGTTGCCCCTTCAAGGCTTCCAAAACAGTAGTATAGGCATTTACAACACCTCCACTGATACAAACATCAGTAAAAGAAACCCGCACCGAATGTCCATCTTCGGCAACTTTTACTTTCTGCGGAACCTTATAAACAGACTTTAAAATAAGTGCCTTAACCTGCAAAGCGCTAAACTCTGGGAAATAAGAACGCAACAAAGCAGCCAAACCCGAAACCATAGGTGCAGCCATACTTGTTCCATCGTTATCTTCATACGCACCATGCGGTACGGTCGAATTAATTTTAACACCAGGAGCAAAAACATCCACGTTTTTCTTTCCAAAATTAGAAAACTCAGCCACTAAACTCTCATCATTCTTCCAAGAAGATGCACCAACCTCAATCCAATTATCGGCCTTACCAGTAAGCAAGCCCGTGCTATCCGAATAAAAACGAGTAGGATAATTTTTCGCTACGTCAATATTTTTTGCATCATTTCCCGCTGCATGAACCAACAAAACATCTTTAGACTGAGCATAGCGCACCGCATCATCTACCACCTGCTTATTCCATGCATACGGCTTACCAAAACTCATATTAATCACTTTAGCACCATTATCCACAGCATACCGAATCGCATTAGCCACATCCTTATCCCGCTCATCCCCATCAGGAACCACCCGAATAGCCATAATTTGCACCTTATCAGCCACGCCTTTAATGCCCAAATCATTAGTTCTAATAGCACCAATAATACCGGCAACATGGGTACCATGCTCAGCATCTGGACCCATTACATCCGCATTCCCATACACATGCTGCGAAGCATTTGTGTAGTCATCACCCACAATCGAACGGGGATCATATTCCAAATTCAGCTGATACAATACTTTTGCTGTACAACTCGTATATACCTCCTCCAATTCTTTCATAAATTTTGAAAAATCAGCATCATCCTTTAACGCATCTTTTACCGCCTTCAAAACCTGCTCTTCAGAGTCGGAAACTGGCTTATATCGTTCAAAATCGGGTAAATTAGGTGTTTTTGCAGTTATTTTAGATAAAATATCCCCTAGAATTTGCCGAAAATAAGTTACCGAAGACAAGGTGCTCTTCGCCTGCTCCAACTGAGCCATATAATCCGTAACCAAACCCTGATAAAACTCAAACTCCTTACGCTCAGCAGAACTAAACAGAGTAGAATTCAATGCCGTCTCATACTTAGGCTGAAGCTTACGCACCCAACGCACCAATTCCATATTATCATACTGTACATTTCCCTTGGTAGAACCAATAAAATTCCAGCCGTGCACATCATCCACAAAACCATTCTTGTCATCATCCACACCATTCCCCGCAATTTCCTGTTCATTACGCCACAAAATGGACTTCAAATCAACATGGGCCGTATCAATTCCCCCATCAATTACCGCAACAATTACAGGTTTAGAACTTTTATTCTTCAAAAGCTCATAAGCCTTATCCGTACCCATACCCAATACACCATTCTGCTGCAAATCTAAATGCTGCCAATTAGCCGGCGGAGCATCCTTCTGCTGAGCAAAACCCAACAAAAAAATACAATTTAGAAGAAAAATTAAGCTTAAAAATTTAGGAAATAGTCTCATATTGTAGAATAAAACAATTAATAGCACCAATATACACCAAGAAAAGGCTCCGAAGAAGCCAAAAACTGTTAAAAACAAAAAAGCCCAACGAAAAAAATCGAAGGGCTTTCTTTGTAAAATAGGGCACCGACCTACTCTCCCACCTGTTACGGCAGTACCATTGGCTCTGGCGGGCTTAACTTCTCTGTTCGGAATGGGAAGAGGTGGACACCGCCGATATAGGCACCTGAATATCATTAGATTGCACAAAGCAATCCTTGACGAATATTGAAAAAAACAATTGAGTTAGAGAAAACAACAGTCTATCTGCTTGAGAAAGCTTCGGGTAATTAGTACTACTCGACTTTGGTATTACTACCTTTACATCTATAGCCTATCAACGTAGTCATCTTCTACGACCCTCAATGGAAATCTCATCTCGTGGCTAGTTTCGCACTTAGATGCTTTCAGCGCTTATCTATTCCCAACGTAGCTACTCTGCAGTACACCTGGCGGCATAACAGATTCACTAGAGGTTGGTCCATCCCGGTCCTCTCGTACTAAGGACAGCCCCACTCAAATTTCCTACGCCCACAACAGATAGGGACCGAACTGTCTCGCGACGTTCTGAACCCAGCTCGCGTGCCACTTTAATCGGCGAACAGCCGAACCCTTGGGACCTTCTCCAGCCCCAGGATGTGACGAGCCGACATCGAGGTGCCAAACCTCCCCGTCGATATGAGCTCTTGGGGGAGATCAGCCTGTTATCCCCAG
>JAIPAN010000027.1 GCA_021740025.1 Sphingobacteriaceae bacterium | reverse complement strand
TCGGCACCCAAAGTTTTATCCATGCTACCAATAATCGCATCCGAAAACTCTACTACGGTTACTTTAGCGCCCAAACGTGCATATACCGAACCAAGCTCGAGACCAATAACACCACCCCCAATTAAAATTAAATGCTTAGGTACTTCGGTTAAATTTAAGGCCTCGGTAGAGGTAATGATGCGTTTTTTATCGACCTTGATAAAAGGCAATTCGGCGGGTTTTGAACCGGTAGCAATCACCACATTTTTAGCCGTAATTTGCTCGGTACTTCCATCGGCTTTTTTTATGCTGATGGTATTTTTATCGATAAACGAACCCAAACCTTGAAAGGCCGTTACTTTATTTTTCTTGAATAAATAGGTAATACCACCTGTAGTTTGCTCCACCACTTCATTTTTGCGGGCAATCATTTGGGGCATATCTACTTTTAAATCTTTTAGCTTGATGCCATGCGTAGCAAATGTATGCGATGCATTGTAATAGTGTTCCGACGAATCTAGGAGTGCTTTCGAGGGAATACAGCCCACATTTAAACAGGTACCTCCAAAGGTGCTGTATTTTTCTACAATGGCGGTTTTTAAACCCAATTGCGCACAACGAATGGCCGAAACATATCCTCCCGGGCCTCCTCCTACTACGATTACATCAAATTGCATATTTATTTATTTTAATTGTATCCCAAAGTTAAGGATTACGCCGAATTTGGGAAATTAATAGTCCCTAAAACCCGTATTTTTTTAGCTCTAGTATTTGCCTAAAAAAACTATCTTAGAGTAAATTTTAAAACATGAAACGTATTTTATTTATTCTTTGCTTACTGGCTAGCAGTACACCAAGTGTTTTTGCGCAGCTTAAATCGAGTCCTATTACACGTGCCGATTCTCTTAGGGGTAATTATGGGCCGCTAAAAAGTTGCTACGACATCAGTTTTTATCACCTGGATATAAAACTCGACATTGATAATAAAGCCATTAGCGGTTCTAACGAAATTCAGTTTACCGCTACGCAGAATTTTAAACGTTTGCAGGTAGATTTATTTCAAAATTTAAGCATCGATAAAATTGTATACAAAGGAGCCAACATACCGTTCGAAAGAGAGTTCAATGCGGTGTTTGTAACCTTTCCTCAAGAAATTATAAAAGGAAATCGCGAAAGCTTTACTGTATTTTACCACGGCAACCCTACCATTGCACGCAACCCACCTTGGGATGGCGGCTTTATTTTTAAGAAAGATACCGAAGGCAACCCTTGGGTAGCCGTAGCCTGCCAAGGTTTTGGCGCCAGCTCGTGGTGGCCAAACAAAGATCACCAAGCCGATGAAGTAGACAGCATGCTGATTAGTATTAGGGTACCCGATACCTTGCAAGATGTATCTAACGGCCGATTGGTAAGCACCATTCCGCAAGCTGGTGGCTATATGCAATACAACTGGTTGGTGAAAAATCCCATTAACAATTATTCGGTAACGTTTAACGTGGGCAAGTTTGCTCATTTTAGCGATACTTTTCAAGGTGAAAAAGGCCCACTAAGCCTCGATTTTTATGTATTAAAAGCCGATGAAGAAAAAGCGAAGAAACAATTTGCTGCCGATGTAAAACCCATGCTGCAATGCTTTGAGCATTGGTTTGGGCCCTACGCTTTTTATGAAGATGGCTATAAACTGGTACAATCGCCACACTTGGGTATGGAGCACCAAAGTGCCGTGGCCTATGGAAATAAATTCCTAAAAGGCTATTTAGGTCGCGATTTATCGGGTACCGGTTTGGGCTTAACCTGGGATTATATCATCATCCACGAATCGGGCCACGAATGGTTTGGCAATAATGTTACCACTAAAGATATTGCCGATATGTGGGTTCATGAGGGCTTTACCTCCTACTCAGAAGGCTTGTTTGTAGAATGCCAAGCCGGAAAAGAAGCCGGTGCCAAATACATTCACGGACTGCGTAAAAACATTGGCAATAAACGTCCGGTTATTGGACCTTATAACGTAAATCAGGAAGGTTCTGGCGATATGTACCCGAAAGGTGCCAACTTATTGCAAACCATACGAGCAGTGTTAAATAACGACGATAAATGGTTGAGTATTTTGAGAGGCATCAATGCTACTTATGGCTTAAAACCTTGCACTACGCAAGAAATTGAAGCGTATATCAGCAAAAAGAGCAAGCTAAAACTAGGTCCTGTTTTCGACCAGTATTTGCGCCATACCGCTATACCCGTTTTAGAATATAGCATTAGTGGTGATAAACTTAGCTATCGTTGGGTGGCCGATGTATCTTCTTTTGCGATGCCAATCGATGTGCAAATTTCTGCAGAAAAAACTATCCGAATCTATCCTACCACGAAAACGAAAACCACGAGTATAAGTGGCTTAGATTCAAATACTTTTAAGGTAGATGATTTTCATTTTTATGTGTTTTCTAAAAAGATAAATTAAGATGCAACGTTTAGGAGAAATAAACGTCTTATTAATAAAACAGAAAACATGAAAAAATTACTAATGCATGTACTGCTCGTAGCAACTGCCATTTTTGGCTTACAAAGTGCTGCCTACAGTCAAGAAAACAGAATGGTAGCCGATTTCACTGGCATCGCTTCGGGAGGCAATTTTAATGTATACGTTCGCATAGGATCTACCGAAAGCTTACGTATTGAAGGGGATGAAGAGCTAATTAAAGATATTGAAACCGAAGTAGTTAAAGGGCTATTGAAAATTCAGTATAAAACTAAAAAACGTTATTGGGATTGGAATAGCTCAAATAAAAAACGAATAGACATTTACATTACTGCCAAAACACTTACCAATTTGAGCGTAAGTGGTTCGGGCGACATGAAAGTAGAAGGAAGCATTCAAGTGCCTGATTTTAAGGCCAGCGTAAGTGGCTCGGGAAACATGGTGCTGGATGCAGAATCTGTAAACTTGCAAGGAAGCGTAAGTGGATCAGGGAATTTAAATTTATCGGGAACTGCTCAAAATACCGAATTAGTGGTGAGTGGCTCGGGAAATTTAAGTGCTGGCAATTTTAAAGCAAAAACGGCCTCGGTTACGGTATCTGGTTCAGGGAATGTAAACGTAGCTGTAGAAAAATCGCTCAAAGCCGTATTAAGTGGTTCAGGAAATATTAAATACAGCGGCGACCCCGAAGTAAGCAAAACACAAAGCGGCTCTGGCCGAATATCAAAATAAGCTACACACAAAAAAGGCGCCTTAAGGCGCCTTTTTCATTAGAAGATATATCCGAGTACCCAATAGTTTTCGAGGTAACTAATTTTCTGCTGTGCTTTATCAATACCATTTCGTCCGGTAGTACGAATGTTCGATAAATTAGTCCAACCGGCTTTTAAACTGCCTTGGAAAAATAGATGTTTATTGAAAAACAATTTAGCCCCTGCTTTGGCAGAAATACCCCATCCGGCTAAATTCCAATAGTTATTTTGGCCTACACCAAATAAACGTACATCGCTACGAGGTATAATTAACCCTGCACCCAAGCCGGTTTCCATGGCCAAATACATTTTTCCTTTTTTAGATCTCCAAGCATCATCGTATCGTTCTACTTCTACACTGGCATAATTAAATCCGTCGGTGTGTTCAAAGGTTAAAAAATCGGGAGTAAGCGTAATATCTTGGTTGGTATAAACACCTGCTTTGCTTCCTGTAGAAATACCTGGCTCAGAAATTGTTGCGTCAATTGTACCGCTAATATTTACTGATTGTGGTATATCAAGTACATATTTCATGTGATCCCAGCCAATAGATATACTATAATTGTCATTAAAGTAATATCCAAAATGGGCATTAAATTGAGGAATTGACAATCGAGACAAATCGATATAGGTAGCACTTAAAGGCGTAGGGCGATCGTGTGCTACTACATTTTTCAAGGTAAAATCGTAGCCTTTGCCATACAATCTTAAATCGCTTTTAGCATAGCTAGAAAAGTTATAGCCCCAGTGGAAATAAAACTTGCCCTTGTTTGAGTAGGTTCTAGGACTAACATTCTTAAAAATACTTTTAGGTAGATTTAAGGTGCTATCTGCTGTTGTTATAGCAGGGTTTTGCGCAAAAGCAGTTGTAGCAACTAAACTCAATACAAGTAGAACTATGTTTTTCATGATAAATTAAATTTCTAATAACATTCTAGCCGGATCTTCTAGTAATTGTTTTACACGCACTAAAAAGCCAACCGATTCACGTCCATCGATAATGCGGTGATCATACGATAACGCCACATACATGATTGGACGAATAACTACCTGGCCACCAATAGCCACCGGGCGTTCTACAATGTTGTGCATACCTAAAATAGCCGATTGCGGTGCATTGATAATGGGTGTAGACATCATGGAACCAAAAACACCACCGTTGGTAATGGTAAATGTTCCACCGGTCATCTCGTCAATGGCTAATTTGTTTTCACGGGCTTTAATGGCTAAATCCATCACAGCTTGCTCAATTTGCGCTAGGCTCAGGGTATCGGCATTGCGAATTACTGGCACTACCAAGCCTTTTGGAGCCGAAACAGCAATAGAAATATCGGCAAAATCGTTAAACACCATTTCTTCACCCTCAATACGGGCATTTACAGCAGGGAATTCTTTTAAAGCTTCACATACCGCTTTGGTAAAAAACGACATAAAGCCTAGGCCTACGCCGTGTTTTTCTTTGAATTTATCTTTGTATTTGGCTCTAATATCCATTATTGGCTGCATATCTACCTCGTTAAAGGTGGTAAGCATGGCGGTTTCGTTTTTAACCGCTACCAAGCGTTTTGCCACCGTTTTACGCAATGACGACATCTTCTCTCTGCGTTCGCCTCTTGATCCGGCAGGTACCACGGCTTTTACAGGAGCGGCTGCTTTTGGTGCAGCAGCTGGTTGTGCTTTTAGGGCGTCTTCCTTTGTAATGCGGCCACCCACTCCGGTACCCGAGGTGCTTTCTAAACCTTTTTCGGCTAAAATTTTAGCGGCCGCAGGCGATGGAGTACCTGCAGCATAAGTGGCAGTTTTTACCTCCGTAGCTGCTGAGTTTGCTTTTTCGGCAACAGGAGCGTCTTCTCGAGCTTTAGCTGGAGGTGCAGCGCCTTCTTCAATGCTGCAAACTGGTGCACCAATTTCTAGGGTGTCGCCTTCTTTAGCTATAATTTTTAAGGTGCCGGCTTTTTCGGCAGTGAGTTCAAAGGTGGCTTTGTCCGATTCTAATTCGGCAATAATTTCATCCATCTCTACAAAATCGCCATCGGCTTTTTTCCAAGATGAAAGCACCACTTCCGTAATTGATTCGCCTACTGGCGGAACTTTAATTTCTATGCTCATGTTTTTTTTTAATTAATTCGACCGAGGTCAATCTGTTTATTTTTTAGCCGATTTATCAAATGCTTGGTTAATAATTTCTAGTTGTTGTGCCTGATGTTGTTTGGCATATCCGGTAGCCGTACTGCTACTTTCTCTACGAGCTATTAGCTGAAAATTAAATGTAGAATTTCTGAATTTACGACACATATAAGGCCATGCTCCTTGATTTTCGGGCTCTTCTTGTACCCAAATAAATTCGGTAGCCTTTTTATATTTTGCACGAATGGTTTCTAATTGTGCAACCGGACTTGGGTACAATTGCTCTAATCGTACAATGGCTACATCGCTACGTTTATCTGTTTGTTGTTTTTCTAATAAATCGTAATAAATTTTACCGCTACAGAACAATACACGTTTTACCGAATCGGCTTTTACGAAATTATCATCTATTACCTCTTGAAAAGCTCCTGTTGCAAAATCGGCAATTGGACTTACGCAAAGCGGATGGCGCAATAAACTTTTTGGTGTAAATACTACCAATGGTTTGCGGAATTCTCGTTTAAGCTGACGGCGTAACAAATGAAAATAGTTAGCCGGAGTGGTACAATTGGCAACTTGAATGTTGTTGTCGGCACATGCTTCCATAAAACGCTCAATACGAGCCGACGAATGCTCGGGGCCTTGGCCTTCATAGCCATGTGGCAACAGCATTACTAAACCGTTTGAACGCTGCCATTTAGTTTCGGCACTAACCACAAATTGGTCGACAATAATTTGAGCACCATTAAAGAAATCGCCAAACTGGGCTTCCCAAATAGTTAAAGCCATTGGATTTGCCAAGGCATAACCATACTCAAATCCTAAAACACCATATTCGGAAAGATGGGAATTGAAAATTTCGAATTTGGCTTCATCATGCTGGCTTAATTGAGCTAGTGGAATATACTCTTCCTCCGAATCTTCTAATTTTACAACTGCGTGTCGGTGAGAGAAGGTTCCACGTTCTACATCTTGACCGCTAATACGGACACGAAATCCTTCCTTTAACAAGCTTCCGTATGCCAATAATTCAGCCATGGCCCAATCTAAAATTTTCTTTTCCATCATGGTCCGTCGGTCTTCAAACAACTTCTCAATTTTGCGGAAAAACTTCTTCCCAACTGGCAATTCGTTAATTGTTTTTGCAATTTCTAGCAGCACATTTTCTGAAACAGCAGTTTCTGTAACCTGGTCAAAATCTTTCTCTTCGGCCAAACGAAACCCATCCCATGCACCTGCAAAAACAGGTGTTACTTCTGAAAAGTTTTCATCTTCTTTGGAAAGTTCTAATTTAGCTTGCAAAGTTGCTCTAAATTCTTTTTCCATTTCTTTGGCCATATTGGCATCAACATCACCTTGAGCTAGTAATTTCTGATTATAAATTTCCCGTGGATTGGGATGTTTTTCTATCACCTTGTATAATAAAGGTTGGGTAAATTTAGGCTCGTCAGATTCATTATGCCCAAAACGGCGGTAGCATAAAATGTCTATAAATACATCATTTTGGTATTTCTGACGGTATTCTACAGCCATGTTGATGGCATAAACTAAGGCTTCAACATCATCGCCATTCACATGAAATACCGGCGATAATGTAACTTTTGCTATGTCTGTACAATAGGTAGATGAACGTGCATCTTTAAAATTGGTAGTAAAACCAACCTGATTATTAATAACTAAATGGATGGTTCCGCCAGTTTTATACCCATCAAGAGATGCCATTTGTAGTACCTCATACAGAATTCCTTGACCAGCCACAGAAGAATCACCGTGTATAAGAATTGGGGCAATCTTTTGATAATCTCCATTGTATTTAAAGTCTACTTTAGAGCGTGTAGCACCTTCAACAACTGGATCAACTGCTTCTAAATGAGAGGGATTGGGACATAAACTTAGGTGTACTTGTTTACCACTAGTTGTTTTAACATCAGTTGAATAGCCTAAATGATATTTTACATCGCCACCAAAGGGTGCATTTTCGTCGTACCCTTTTCCTTCAAATTCAGAAAAAATATCGGTATACGTTTTTTTCATAATATTGGCCAGCACATTTAATCGACCGCGATGGGCCATACCAATTACAAACTCTTCAATACCCAATTCTGCACCTTTTTCAATAACCGAATCTAAGGCCGGAATTACCGATTCTGCTCCTTCTAGAGAAAATCTTTTTTGACCCAAAAACTTGGTACCCAAAAAGTTTTCAAACACTACGGCTTGATTTAACTTATGCAAAATGCGTTTTTTAGTTTCGATGCTAAAATTGGGCGTATTACGTTCACGCTCCATTCGCTCTTCGAACCACTTAATTTTTTCTGGATTGCGGATATATTTATATTCGGCCCCAATAGATTGGCAATAGGTTTGCTCCAACAGCGCAACAATATCCCTTAATTTGGCAGGCCCCATGCCTACTTCCACACCGGCATTAAAAACAGTATCTAAATCACTATCTGCTAAACCAAATGTAGCTAGTTCTTTACCCGGTAAATACGTTCTTCGATCGCGAACAGGATTGGTTTTAGTAAACAAATGGCCTCGTTGGCGGTACCCATTTATTAGGTTGAGTACATTAATTTCTTTTAAGAAATGTTGCGGAGTTTCTTCGCTTATGGTATTGGCTTCAGATCCACGTCCGAAATCAAAACCTTCGAAAAATTTTTGCCAACCAAACTCAACAGATTCTGGATCTTGCTTGTAGGCTTGATATTGTGAATCGATATACGTTGCGTTTGCTGGGTTTAGAAAGCTTAAGTTATCCATTAGCTTGGTAATAATGTCAAATTTGTATACACAAAAATAAGACTTATCTACTTGAAGCACTCATGATTAAGCTATTATTTACATCAAAATTGTTAAATAATGTAATAATTACGTATTTATAGGTACCTAATTATAGGTATCAATTAAAAAGAATGATAAATAATGAGAAAAAAAGAGGGTATAGAAATCTCTTTTGCAAGAATTAGTTGGCATCATTCCACCATTGAACATATTTTCCAGATGGATCATATAGTTGGGCTTGCTTGGCGGTGTTAAAATGGCGGTCTTCACGAGGATCGTTACCTACCCCGGCCAAATACGCCCAATTACCCCAATTATTCGCCGGACAGTAGTCAATCAACATTTCTTCAAAATAGGCAGCTCCCCAGGTCCAATTTACTTTTAACTCTTTCACTAAATAACTGGCCACATTTTGCCTGCCCCTGTTACTCATAAAACCTGTGGCATGTAGTTCACGCATGTTGGCATCAATAAACGGAACACCCGTTACACCCTTTTTCCAACGTTCAAATAGTTCTTGTTGGTTAGGCGCTTCGGCAGGCGCTTGACCTTTAAAGCCAGCTTTTAGAAAAAATTTATTGCCGTGTTTTTTAAACATGAAACGGAAATAATCACGCCAAAGCAATTCGAAAATAAGCCAATAGGTAGAATCATTTGCTACTCTTTCTTTCTCGTATTTTTTTATTTCCCAATATACTTTTCGGGGAGATAAACAGCCAAGAGCAATCCATGCCGAAAATTTGGATGAATAATTAGCCCCCAGCAAGCCATTTCGGCTTTCTTTGTAGGTTTTCAGTAAATCTTGATCCCAAAAATATTCTTGCATGCGTTTCAGCCCCTCACTTTCTCCACCCCTAAATTGCAAAACGGCTCGAGAATCTAAACAAGGCTGGCCATCATAACCCAAATCAGACAAGCTTGGTAAATGGTCTACAAGCATATTTTCTGGAATGTAAATCGAACTAGGCTCACTAAAACAGGGCCTTACGGTACTTTCCTTTTCTACTTTTTTTCGGAAATTG
>JAIPAN010000026.1 GCA_021740025.1 Sphingobacteriaceae bacterium | reverse complement strand
GGCAAATCTCATCTAAGTCTTTAAAAATCTGCAGTTTAAGGTCACTATTTTCGGTAGCAGCTTCTACAACTAAATCTGCTTGCGCTGCACCTTCTTTTATAGAAGTGAAGCAAGTGATATTGGCTAAGGTATTCGCCTTATCGCTTTCGCTGAGGGCAGCTTTGGCTACTTGTCTGTCTAAATTTTTGCCAATGGTTTGTATGGCACGCTCCAAAGCGGCTTCCGAAACATCAATTAAAGCTACTTGATAGCCAAATTGCGCAAAGGTATGCGCAATGCCATTTCCCATAGTTCCCGAACCTATAACAGCGATATTTTTCATAGCATGCGTTTTTATGCAGCAAATATACAGATTTACCGAGCGCTAAAAACTTAATTTTTGAGCGTAGAAATCGATTTTTGCATCTGAGCCATCATATGCGTAAGGCTTTCTAAGCTAGGCTCTGGAGATGGTTGTGGAAACTCGGTACTGATATAAGCCTTGGCTTTCCATACCTCCACCACATCTTCGGTTGGGATGGTATAAGGTTCATATACCGGATTATCGGAAATAAGCTTAAGGGTTTTATTTTCTTTGAACGGATTGCCTACTCTTTTGTACACAACGCCATCGTTTTTACTAATAATGACATAGGTTTCACCAGCTTTTAGGTCGTTCCAATTTTCTACATATTCGCCCACTACAATAGAACCAGTGGGTAGTGGAAGCATGGAATCTCCTTTAATTTCAAAAGCACGGTAAGTGCCTTGGTTAAAAAAGGGAAGGTGAAATTTGGGTAAATCGCTAATAAACTCCGGATCGGCATAGCCATTTAAATAACCAGCGCTGGCTTTAACGGGTACCAACTCTATGTTTTCGCGATCTTGTTGATCTACCGAAATGCTGAGAATGCGGATATTGCTACCATCACTTTTGGGTTGTGGTTTCCAAGAAGCAGTGATCTTCTCGTTTACCAATTCATCCATGCTTAATTCGTAAAATTCTGCGAATTTTTTTAGCAATTCGTATTTAGGTTCGGCTCTATCTTCTTCGTAGGCGCCTACTAAGGAACGTTTAATTTCCATTAAATCTGCGAAATTTTGCTGTGTTAAGCCTTTTTTCTTGCGTAAGAACTTTAAGTTGTTGGATATATTGGCCATTATTTTAAAATTAATTTGTTTTTACTAAAATTGTTAGTATTATTGTGCTCATAAAATTAGTAATAAATAATTAAAAAACAAAAAATACTAATTGATTTAGTTGCAAAACCGTAAAGAATAGCGCCGATGAAACACGTTGTATATGTATTAACCGACAGAAACCGTAGCAATTTGCATGTGGGTATGAGTACCGATCTGTTAAAAACGATGGAATTTTATGCAAAAATGCCCACCTTGTTTTTCGATCCAAGTAAACAATTGAACCGCTTGGTATATTTTGAAGAGTTTAGCAGCGAACAAGCCGCCATTAGCCGCTTTAAAAGTCTCAATGCGTTTACTAAAATGCAGAAACAACGTTTGGTAATGGGCGTAAATGCGAATTGGATAGATTTAATTCCGGCCTTAAAATATGAACAGCTACAGGCTCAGCAAAACTGGCTGGCTAGTTTTAGCAGAGTAGCATAAATAAAAAAAGCGGCCTAGAGCCGCTTTTTTTATCTCCCTCAACTATTACCAACCTGGAGCAAAGGTTAAGCCAAATACACCCTTACCCAAGGTTTTCCGTTGAAATGGAATGGCGTAGTATGGTTCCAATATAAAATAACCCAATACATTTACCCGTAAAGAGAGGCCCGCACTCATGGCCGGCACTCTGCTGTACACATTTATGTTTTGGCCAGGGTTAAACGGATCGGGAGTGGTGCCTACTACGGTTGGTTGGCTGCTAAAAGCAATTTTTGAATCGGAGTTATAGGCCAAACCTATATCAAAAAAGGCGTTTAAATCGCTAAATAAAAATTTAGATTCGATGGCCGCTAATTTTTTGGGCCCCGTAAAAGGCAAACGAACCTCAAAGTTAGCAACGGCTAGCTTGCTACCCATCAATTGGTCTATATTAAAGCCTCCTGAATAAATATCGCCCAATTTATAGAACGAATTGTACTCATACCCTCTAATGTAGGTAGAGTAGCCCAAGAACTGCTGTGCATAATATTGGTTCTGATCTTTACCAAATGCAAAGCTGTTTAATAAGCGTCCGGCAAGGGTTATTTTATGTATGCGTATGTATTTACGTAAATCTACAGTTCCAACAGATAGGTTATAATCGCCAAAGAGCTGATTAATGCCGATACGGTAACGGTAGCCATTCAGTGGCGCTGTAACCCCAAAATTAGAATTGTCGCCTACAAAGGCGGCATCGAAGCCATACACCTTAAAATTTTGGAAGTTGATACCTACTTGATTGTAATAGGTATTGGCATCGGCCAAGGATATTTTTTTGCGATCGGAACCGGCATAACCATTAATAAAAACTTGATTTCCGTTTTGCGAATAGTAATAGTATTCGCTAAAGCGATCTATGCGGTACGAATAACTAGCTGCTGAGGTGCCAATTTCGAAACGTTCTATTTTGGAAAAAGGGTAGGAGCTAAACAGTTGAACTTTATCTTCGAAGGTACGAATGACATCGTAGCTAGAGCGGTAATAATTGTTTTGGTCGATGGTTTCGAAACCCTCTGACATATAGGCGGTAACGTAAGGGATGTGTGAAATGGCAGATCCCCAATTAATTCTACTTTGCTGATTTATATAGGCTACTTGTGCGCCAAAATCGTAAATTTCGCCGTTTACAGCTGCGGTAGCATAAATTTGATCTCTACCTAAAATATCAGAAAAAATACCCTGTACGCCACTAGAAAGGCCAGCGCCGAAGCGGCCAACCGATGCACCAATACCATTGCTTGATAAATAATCTAATTTAAATTTAGATTTAAATGGGATTGGTTTGATGCTTTTATTGGAGATTTCTTCAAAACGCTCAAAATTATCGAGGTTGGCGTTAATTACATTTACTCCTGCAGATTTTGCCGGTGGTAAAATAGCCGCACTAAAGTCTAGTGCTTGTGGATCTACTTGTACCGGTTTAAAATCGCTTACATTGGCACTATAAATTTTATATTTCTGTGCTCTGTAATAATTATAAATTATTTTATCTGTTCTTGATACACTTAGTGCCGGTGCATATTCGGTTATGCCGCTTATACCTGTAAAATAATCAGTTAAACGTTCAACGGTGCCATCAGATAAGGTATAGCGGTACAGGTTTCTAAAGCCATCGCGGTTTGATAAAAAGTACAATTGTTCATCATTTGCCGAAAACTGAGGATTTAGATTGTTGGCCCCGTTAAATACGGCTATATCGCTTACTTTTTGGGTTTCTAGATCTAAAATGGCTAGGTTAAAAGTAATGTCGATACTTACATTTTCTGAGTTATATGTACTCCTATCGCTGCTAAACACAATTTTTTTACCATTGCTAGCAAATGCAGGTTGATAATCAGAAAATAGATCGTTAGTAAGTGCACTTAATTTTTTTGATTGGAGATTAAATAAATAAATATCACTTTGTCCGTTTTTTAAACCCGAAAAGGCAATATTTGAGCCATCTGGCGACCAAGCAAGGTTTCCAAATTCTTCTACCTCACCCATAGATTCGGTGGCAAGCGTTTTCCCATTTTGCACATCAACAATGAACAATTTATTTCGCCCTTCAGCAAAGGCACTAAAGGCAAAACGTTTACTATCTGGCGACCAAGCCCCAGCCGATTCGATGAAGTTAAATTCATCAATGTGGGAGTTCTTTATTTTAGAGCTAAGTTTTCTAATAACTTTACCTGTTTCGGCATCAGCCAAAAACAAATCGATACTAAAAAGCTCTTTTTCAGATAAAAACGCAATAAATTTTCCATTTGGCGATACAGCTGGTGCCACATTCATCTCCCCAGCATTTTTATCGTCGAGTAGTAGCTTTCCGATAGGCGTTTGAGTCGTATCTTTTAAAAATGGTTTATACGTATTTTCAATACTGGTTTTCCAGAGGGCTGATAGTGTTTTTTCGCTATAGCCAAAGGTTTTTTCGATTGCTCTTTCATAGCCTAACCTGGAGGTAGCTTTAAATAAAGGAACAATAACGGTATCGCCATAGGTAGAGCCAATGTACGACCAAAAGGCTTGCCCATAGCGGTAGGGGAAGTATTTATTGCTTGTGGTTAGGTCTTTTAACGATGGAATATCTTTATTTAAGTAGGCATCCCGCATCCACATGGCGGTAAAGGCATCTACTTTTCCTACCGATAAGTATTCGGCCATACCCTCTATCATCCATAAGGGTAAGTTGCCAATATTTTCAAGGTTGGTTGTATCGCCTTCAAGTAAACTGTGGTACTGAAATGCGTGCACCAACTCGTGCCCCAATACATGCCTAGTTTGCTGATTTAATTGTGTAACAGGCATAATCACCCTATTTTTTAAGCCCTCGGTTACCCCACCAGTACCTACGCCAATGTCACCGTCAATGGCGGTTGTTTGTTGAAATTCGGGTGCATTGTTGTATAAAATGAAGGGATTTTTTTTAAGAAAAGTATCTCTAAAAACTTGTTGATGAAGGGTGTACCATGTTTCACTTTCTTTAGCAAATCGTTTTACGAGACTATCATTTTGCATGTAATAGTACAAATCAAAATGGGGCGTTTGGTACACCTTAAATTTTAAGTTTTTATAGCGAACCTTGTTTTGCCCAAAGTATTGAGCATTTACGTTCCCCGAAAGGAAAATTAACGTAAGAATGGTAAATAAGGCATATAAATTAAATCGTTTCACTAGAGCTTAATTTAGGTGATGAAAAACTAGTTGCTAGGTATGTTAACTAATGTGTTTGATGCGTACTTGTGGTTTTGGTTTAATGGCTACAATCTCTTGTATTACATGAACCGTGCCAGAGGTGTTTTCTTCTCCCGAGGAAGGTATTTCTTCCGGAGTAGTAATTACTGTATCGCCAGCCGTACTATCGGTTTTAGTAGTATCGGCAACTATGCGTGGCGATTCACATTGGTAAGACCGTGTAATGGGTTCCGTAGCTTTTGGAAAAGTGCCAAAAGTAATGCCTGTAGCAGGGTCATTTAATACCTTTTCCATAAACTTGCCGTAAATAGGCAGGGCAGTTCTAGAGCCTTCGCCAGTTTCAGAAGTTTTAAAGTGAATGCTTCTATCGTCGCAGCCAACCCAAACACCTGTTACTAAATCTTTGCTAATACCCATATACCAACCATCTACATAATCGGAAGAGGTGCCGGTTTTTCCACCAATTTGGTTTCCTTTTTTCCACAAATCCCACTCCCAAAGTGCCTGAGAAGTACCGCCTGGTTCTTCCATACCACCTCTAAACATATACAACATTAACCAAGCAATTTCTTCGGTTAGTACCCGCTCTTGTTTGGCTGTAAATTTGGCTAAGGTATTTCCATCGTTATCGGTAATTTTTTCTACCATAATAGGATCGGTTTTTACTCCTTTATTTAAAAAAGTACCATAGGCACGTACCATTTCATATACCGATACATCATTGGCACCCAAACTTACCGAAGGAACAGATTTTAAAGGGCTTTCGATGCCGCATTTGTGGGCATTCTTCACAATGTTATCCCAACCTACTTTTTCGGTTATTTGGGCGGTTATAGAGTTTACCGAACGTCCCATGGCCCAACGTAACGACATTTCTCTGCCTGAAAATTTAAAATCGGCATTATTGGGTTCCCAAACTTGAGTTTTGCCATTTTCTTGGTACTCAATTTTAACTGCTTTGTCAACATATTTATCGCACGGGTTCATACCTTGCTCCAAGGCGGTAAGGTAAGCAAAGGGCTTAAAAGTAGAGCCAGCCTGTCTTTTAGATTGATCTACGTGGTCGTATTTAAAGTATTCGTGGTTTATGCCACCTACCCACGCTTTAATATGCCCGTTAAACGGATCGAGGGTCATCATGCCGGTGTTTAAAAATTTGGCATAATATTTCAAGGAATCCATGGTGCTGTATTCGCCCTCTTTTTCGCCATCCCAGCTAAATAGCTTCATTTTTTTTGGTTTATTGAGGTAGGCATTAATCGAATCGATGTTGTGGGCGTATTTTTTATCTAGGAGCTCGTAAATGGGTAATTTTTTTGCTTGTTTCTCTAGAAAATCAACAATTTCGTTGCCATCCTCGTCTCTCCACGGATTTTCGTTGCCCCATACGTTTTGGAACCGACGTTGCAAGCTTTTCATTTGGCTATTCACGGCTTCTTCAGCATATTTTTGCAACCTAGAATCGATGGTGGTATAAATTTTTAAGCCATCTTCGTATAAATCGTAATCATTTTCTTCGCACCATTTTTCTAGCGAACGGGCTACGGCAGCACGTAAGTAGGAGTCACCTTCGGCACCTTCTTGTAATTCCGATACTTTTAAGGTCAATGGTTTTAAACTACTTTTTCTAAATTCTTTTTCGCCTAAAAAACCATATTTGGCCATTTGAGAAAGCACGGTATTGCGTCTTTCTAAGCATTTTTCGGGATTTTTTAGCGGATTGTAGGAACTTGTAGCTTTGAGCATGCCAATAAGCATGGCCGCTTCTTCTACCTTTAATTGGTTCGGATTTTTACTAAAATAACGCTTAGTGGCAATTTTAATGCCATAAGCATTATTGCCAAACGGTACCGTATTGAGGTAAAGTGTTAAAATGTCTTCTTTACTATGATAGCTTTCTAGTTTTAGCGCAGTAATCCACTCTTTTAGTTTATAAACAATGGTGCGTACCACCGGAATTTGGCGTATCCAACCTTGAGATTTGCGACCACGGGTGCTGTAGAGGTTCTTAGCCAATTGCTGCGTAATGGTACTTGCACCTCGTTTGTCGCCTTTGGCTGTAGAAATGGTACTCGAAATTAGGGACTGCACATCAATGCCCGAGTGTTCGTAAAAGCGAATATCTTCGGTGGCAATTAAGGCATCTACAACGCTTGGAGCTATCTCTTTATAGGTAACAGGAATTCTGTTTTCTCGGTAATAACGTCCAAGAAGTTTACCATCGGTGGTATATACCTCAGAAACCAATTGTAGGTTTGGTGTTTTAATGTCTTTGCGGTTTGGAGAATAGCCAAACATCCACAAGAAATTGAGTTCTAGTGCACAGAAGAATAAAACGATAAAATAAACTCCTATGAGGGAATAGCGAAGTTTTTGGTTGTGTATTTCTTTAAACATATAGCATTGCTTAAGCAAAGATGTGTAAAATCTGTTGTTTATGGCGTGTTTAGACTGTTAAATTATCTTAAAAACACTACCTCACACTGATTTCATCTACAAATAAAATGGCATCGCCGCCTTCACCATAACCCAAATGCCAGGCGGGTAAGGCCCCGTAATTTTTGGCCATCACTTTAATGTATTTAAGTGGTTGCGATACAGGCAATTCGAACTCTTTAATTAATACCTCATAGTTATCGGCTGCTATGCTGTTTTTCACGTCGCCTAAATGCTGATAGTTAATGCCATCGGTAGAACCCCAGTAGCTTACTTCTGTGGGGAAAATGATCCAAGAACGAGTATCTTGCATAAAGCCGGTGGAAATACTGCTTACTTTTTTGATTTTATCCAATTCCACAATAGCTTCAAAATCGGTGCTTTGGTATCCTTGCCAAAGGTTGCCTAATCTAAAATTTGCCTTCCCCCTAATGTCATCTATTAGGCCTTGTTCACCACCGGCGGTGTACGATTTCATGGTGGCTGCACTAATTTTAATCTTTTTATCGCCCGGTATTTTGTAAAAATGGGCACTAGTAGGAAAACTCCATTGCCCATTAGCATAGGAGCTAGCGGTAATGTTTCCACTCTCTGTTAAGGTGAGTGCACCTTCATACACGTTGCTTTGGAGTGTGGGTGTACTACCATCGTTTGTGTAATAAATGCTGGCTCCGCTTTGGGTATTTTTAATAGACACGCTTAACTTATCGGCAAAGGTAGGCCCCGCCGATTCGATAATGGGATTGGATACAATTTGTTCGTCATCAATACTCGATTCTGGTTTTTTAAGACTTTGAGTAAAGGTTTCGGCAGGAAGTTTTCCGGTAACAAAGTTTAAGCTTGCCCCGTCTTTAAAATCATCAAAATTGATGTAAGACTGATTAAAGGCTTTGCCATTTAAGCTAATAGCTTGTAAGTAATAGCTCTCGTCGCTATAATCGGGTGCATTTATTTCTATTGATTTTCCGTTTTCGAGATGAATGCTTGCTTTTTTGAACCATGGGGTGCCAAAAGTGTATTGGTTGCTAGCTGGGTTGAGTGGGTAAAAACCCAAGGCACTCATAACCAACCAGGCCGACATTTGCCCGCAATCTTCATTTCCCGATAGACCATCAGGTGTATTTTTGTACAATTCTTGTCGTATTTTTTGAATGTAAAAAGCTGTTTTATTAGGCGTATTGGTAAAATTATACAAATAGGCCATGTGGTGGCTAGGCTCATTTCCGTGGGCATATTGTCCAATTAGGCCGGTAATATCTACTTGCCCGCGACCCGATAAACCCTCTGTGGTGCTAAATAACTCGTCTAATTTTTTCTGGAAGGCAGTTGTGCCTCCGTAAGCTTTTATAAGAGTTTCAACATCCTGCGGAACATAGAAGGTGTATTGCCAGCTATTGGCTTCCGTAAAGTTGTTGTTTACCTCGGTAGGGTCGAAGGGTTTCCACCAATTTCCATTGCTACGGGCTTTCATAAAGCCACTTTCCGAGTCGAAAACGTTTTTCCAATACTGTGCTCGGCGAATAAATTCGTTGTATTCGGCAGGTTTATTTAGCAGTTTGGCGAATTGGGCTACACACCAATCGTCATAAGCATATTCTAGTGTTTTAGATACCGATTCGTGTTCGTCATCGGCTAGTACCAATCCGTTGTTGCGGTAAGAATCCAATCCAAATTGGTTTCTATTTACGGCCGATTTCATGGCTTCGAAAGCTAAATTGGTATCAAATCCGGTAATTCCTTTGCGATAGGCATCTAGAATTACAGGAATGGAATGATTACCAATCATGCAATAGGTTTCATTTCCGGCTAGTTCCCAAATGGGTAATAAACCCCCATTTTTATAGTGATTGAGGAAAGTGTTTATGAAATCGGTGGTACGTTTTCTGTCAATAATACTCAAGAGGGGGTGTTCTGTGCGGTAGGTATCCCAAAGTGAAAACAC
>JAIPAN010000025.1 GCA_021740025.1 Sphingobacteriaceae bacterium | reverse complement strand
TAGCTGCCAAAACACTAATGGCCAACAATCCTCAGCTACGCAATAAAATAATTGAAACCTACGGATCCGAAAGTTTTACAACCAAAGGTGAACTTAATAGAACGTTTTTAGCAAATAAAGTATTTAAAGACACCCATGCTTTAACCACTTTGAATGCCATGGTTCATCCTGCAGTTTTAGCCGATTTTGAACAATGGTGTAGCCAACAGCATGCTCCCTATATACTTAAAGAAGCCGCCTTGCTCATAGAAAGTGGTTCGTATAAACAATGTGATTATACGATTTTAGTTGAATCGCCCATAGAATTAAGAATAAAACGCCTACAAAGTAGAGATAACAGCAGTGAAGCGCAAATTAGGGCACGCATGGCAAACCAATTGTCCGATGAGGAAAAGGCCAAATTAGCCAATTTCTTAATTTTAAACGACGAGAAACATCTACTCATTCCGCAAATTTTAGCGTTACACACGCAGTTCTTAAAAGCAAGTAACCGTTGATGATACTGAATGATTTTATTACTCGAACAGAACAGGGCTTGTATTGTCCTTATGGATCATTTTACCTCGACCCGAGAACTGCTGTTGAACAAGCACTTATTTCTCATGCGCATGGCGACCATGCTTGTAGAGAGAATAAACAGGTATGGTGCACCCCAGAAACAGCCGATATTATGCGTTTACGGTACAAAAAATCGGCAGGAGGAGCATTTAACATTAAATCGTATGGTGAATCTTTTGAACTGAATGGGGTCAAGGTTTCTTTCCACTCAGCTGGACATATTTTAGGCTCAGCACAAATTCTTTTGGAGTATAAAAATGTACGCTACCTTTATACAGGCGATTATAAATTGCAAGAAGATGCCACTTGTACGCCTATAGCATTTATTGAAGCCGATGTGTTGATTACCGAAACAACCTTTGCCCATCCGAATACGCAACACCCCGACCCGATTGCAGAAATAAAAAAACTAAACACACATACAGAAAACGTACTGCTAGGTACCTATTCTTTAGGCAAAGCGCAACGTTTAACCCGTTTAATAACCGATCATTGTCCCGATCGTAAAGTAGCCGTTCATTTCCAAATACTACCCCTACACCAATTGCACGAAAAATGGAACATAAACTTGGGCAAGTACCAAATTTATACCCGAAAAATGATGAAGCAGGTAGAAAAAAATTATGTCTACCTCGTACCTCCTCTTACCTTTAAAAGCTACGCCAGAGCTACCAATGTATGTAGAGCATTTGCTTCGGGATGGAAAAACTTACAAAACCACAACGATTTACAATTGCTTATTTCCGACCATGTAGATTGGAACGATATTCTAGAAATGATTGAGCAAGTTAAACCCACTGAAGTATGGACTGTACATGGTGATGGGGAACATTTAAAAGCCTATTTTAAGAGTAAAATTCCTATCAAAGCCCTATAATAATGAGATGATTCTTACTTATACCGTTACGGAATCATCTATTATTTTCTAAAATATTTATTAAATTATCTTTTTAATTAATATTTTTATTAAAATTGTAAAATATTATGAGATTAGAAGACGAAATATCCTCAAGCAAATTTACAAGCAACTACCATAAAGCCATTGTAGATATTATTTATACCTACGGCTGGATTACCAATTTATTAAAAGAGCGTTTAGACGATAGAGATATCACACTCCAGCAATACAATATTTTACGCATTCTAAGAGGGCAATTTCCTAACCCAGCTACAGTAAATTTATTACGTGATCGCATGTTAGACAAAATGTCTGACGCCTCCAGAATTGTAGAGCGCTTGCACAAAAAGGGCTTACTAAGCCGAACGGCAAACGAAAAAGATCGTCGAGCAGTAGATATACTCATAACTAAACAAGGCTTAGCTCTTTTACAAGAATTAGATGTAGCTATGGATATGGATGAGGTATTGAAGGACCATTTAACTGCAGATGAAGCTGCTAAACTTTGCGATTTACTCGATAAGTTTAGAGGCTAAATGCAAAACCCAAAATGGCTCCGGCTAACCCCAATAATACCGCTAACATTTTCTTAAAATTAAATCGATGATCCACACTCGATTCGAATAGAATGGTAGTGGAAATATGAAGAAACATACCAATTACTACCGCCATAATGGGTTGTATCCACGCATCAATACTACCTGCTTGGGCTTGCGTACCGGCCCAATAACCCAATGGCGACATGAATGCAAATAAGGCTAAATAACTAACTAAGCGATAGCCCGTTATGGCATGATGAAGCAATACCGTAGCCAATGCAAAAGCAGCTGGCAAATGGTGTAAAGCTATTCCAAAAACCAATTCGTTACCACTTGCACTCACTAAAGGGATACCTTCAAAAAAGGCATGTATGCATAAACTCAGCATTACACCAATAGGAAAAGTTTTCTGAGCATGGCTATGAATGTGAATATGTCCGTGCTCAATTCCCTCAGAAAATTGTTCCAAAACAATTTGAAACACAAATCCACCTAAAATATATAAGCCCATACTAGCCGAACCGCCTATATATACTTCTGGAATTAAATGTAAAATAGTAATTGCAAACAAATAAGCCCCACTAAAAGAAAGAATAAGCTTAAGCCCATTGGCACTAATTTGCTTAGAAAAAAAAACGGTTAAACCGCCAAATAGGGCGCTACTAAATAGTACTATTACCTTCCAGATTTCCATAATTCAGTTGAAAAAAATGTTTAAAAATATACCCCATAAGTAAACCTATGAGTGTACCTATACCAGCTCCGCTGATAACATCAATAGGGAAATGTACACCTACATATACCTGGGCAAAGGCAATAGAAAAAGCCCAAAATAAAGGCCCTGCAATTGCTCCTTTAAAATGCCTACCAAACAGCACGACAAAAAAAACAGCCAATGCAAAGTGGTTAGATGCATGCGATGAAGGAAAACTGAAACCAGTGCCGCAATCTACAAGCGTACGCACACTCAAACCGGGTGTATTGCAGGGCCTCAACCGAGCTACCCAAGGTTTGAGTATGCTAGCCGATGTATAATCAGCTAATGCA
Source organism: Sphingobacteriaceae bacterium (assembly GCA_021740025.1). The sequence continues at coordinate 6,414 of JAIPAN010000025.1, read as the reverse complement.
AAACATAAAACACCAAACAAGAGCATAAAGCCACCCACTCTGCCAAATTTTTTGATAGCAAAATAAATAGCCAATAGATAGAGAGGAACCCAAGTTAAGCGGTTCCGAAGAATGGGCATAAGCACATCAAATACCGGGTTGGCTAAGCCTTGATTGATGGCGGAAAACCAATGCTGATCTAGCTGTATAAGTTGATTTATCATAGAGCTTTCTTACAAATAAATATCAAGCGATCGGAATGCACTTGGTCAAAAGGATTTAACTCATAATCTCCAAAACAATCTTCTATAACCCAACCACTTTGTGCAAATAACTGCTCAAAATCGGCCTTTATAAAGGCTTGTACCCGCTCTTGATAGAAATAATCTATACCATTATCACTAAACGCGATGTTCTTTACAATCCGATCATTAATCACCTCCTTATCAATGCTGAAATTGATTCCCTTGATAGATTTATGTGCTGTGGGAGCCAAATGCTTCATTATTTTGGTGGTATTGAAATAATCAAGTATCAATATACCATTGGGTTTTGCAGATCTATTAAACTGTTGCAGGGCTAGCACATGATCTTCAAACGTATCGAAGTAGCCAAAACTAGTAAACAAATTAAAAATAGTATCAAAAGTTTCACCAGTGAATGCCTTTCGCATATCGTGCACAAAAAAATGCAAGTTGTGCTGTTGAAATTCTTGGGCGTACAATATATTAGTCTCAGACAAATCGATACCTGTAACCGGAAAGCCTTTTTTATTTAAATAAATGGCATGACGGCCTCTTCCACAAGCAAGATCAAGAAAATTAGCTGCAGGTTCAGGTTGTAAATAGGCTAACAAATTATCTATAAATAACTCTGCTTCAGCATCGTTACGCTGATGGTAAAGTATGTGATAATAGGGCGAATCGAACCAATTTTTAAACCATTCCTTAGTCATCTCTTATCTCGTTTTCAAGCTACAAATATATTGAATTAATTTTGTGAGATAAGGCAGATTAACTGCTACGGTTTTAGCCCAAAAAGTGTATTTTTGATAGGTAAAAAATAATCAGGTGAGTTTAATAAAATCCATTTCGGGCATACGAGGAACCATTGGAGGCAAAGTTGGCGAAGGCCTAAGTCCTTTAGATATTGTAAAATTTACTGCAGCATACGGTACATGGGTAGTACAACACACCAATAAGCGCAAAATTGTGGTAGGCAGAGATGCTCGAATTTCGGGCGAAATGGTACGTAATTTAGTAATTGGTACCCTACAGGGTTTAGGAATTGATGTAATTGACCTAGGGCTATCTACCACTCCAACGGTAGAATTAGCCGTACCCATGGAACAAGCCGGCGGTGGTATTATTCTAACAGCTAGCCACAACCCAAAACAATGGAATGCCTTAAAACTACTCAACTACACTGGCGAATTTATTAGCGACGAAGATGGAAAAGAGGTTTTACGTTTAGCCGAAAGCAATGAATTAACCTTTTGCGAAGTAGATGATTTGGGGAAAGTAATTCCCAACGACAGCTATTTACAAAAACACATAGACCACATACTAGCGCTTGAGTTGGTAGATGTGGCAGCCATTAAATCCGCTAAGTTTAAAGTGGCTGTAGACAGTGTAAATTCGAGCGGTGGTATTTTTGTGCCAGCCCTGCTGCAGGCCTTGGGTGTAGAAACTATTTATTCTATACACGATACCCCAAATGGTCAATTTCCGCATAATCCGGAACCATTGCCCGAAAATTTAAAAGATTTATCAAACGAAGTAGTAAAACAACATGCCGATTTAGGTATTGCTGTAGACCCGGATGTTGATCGCTTATGCTTTGTTTGCCAAGATGGATCCATGTTTGGCGAAGAATACACTCTGGTAGCGGTAGCCGATTATGTACTTAGTCATACTCCAGGAAATACCGTTTCTAACCTCTCATCTACCCGAGCGCTACGAGATGTAACCGAACAAAAAGGTCAAAAGTACCATGCTGCAGCTGTTGGCGAAGTAAATGTAGTTACCCTAATGAAAGCCAGTAAAGCCGTAATTGGCGGCGAAGGCAACGGTGGAGTAATTTATCCAGCTTCGCATTATGGGCGTGATGCTTTAGTAGGCATTGCTTTATTTTTAACTCATTTAGCCAAAAGCGGAAAAGATATTTTAAGCCTAAGAAAAAGCTATCCGAGCTATTTTATCTCCAAAAACAAAATCGATTTAACACCCGATTTAAACATTGATAATTTACTGAAACAAGTAGCTGAAAAATATAAAAATCAGCCTATAAGTACCATAGATGGTGTAAAAATTGAGTTTGATAAGCAATGGGTGCATTTACGTAAATCAAATACCGAACCCATTATTCGTATTTATTCTGAAAGCAGTACAGCTGCCCAGGCCGATGAATTGGCTCATCGTATTATTTCGGATATTGAAACAATAGCGAACCTCCACTAATACCATGAGAGTTTATTTAGATAATGCCGCCACTACCCCTCTCGATAAAGAGGTAATAAAAGAAATGTGCAAGGTAATGGAAAACCAATTTGGAAATCCTTCATCTATACATGCACACGGCCGTGAAGTACGTTCGGTGGTGGAAAAAGCCCGAAAAACAATTGCAAGTTTATTAAACACTTCCCCAGCCGAGATATTTTTTACCTCAGGGGGCACCGAGGCAGATAATACAGCCATTCGCTGTGGCATTCTAGATCATGGAATTACGCATGCCATTACATCTAAAATTGAGCACCATGCCGTTTTACACACCTTAGAGGCTTTGGCACAAGAAGGCATTATAAAACTCAGCTTCGTAAACATAAACGAAAAAGGAAGAATTGATTTAGTGCATTTAGAGGAATTACTTAAAACTCATCCCAAAACGTTTGTATCGCTCATGCATGCCAATAACGAAATTGGTACCCTTACCAATATTGAGTACGTTGGCGAACTTTGTGAACAATACGATGCACTTTTCCATAGCGATACGGTGCAAACTATGGGGCATTATCGCCACGATTTAAGCAAACTAAAAGCGCATTTTTTAGTGTGTGCAGCACATAAAATACACGGCCCAAAAGGCGTTGGTTTTTTATATATCAACCATAAAATAAAAATTAAACCGTTTATATATGGTGGCGCACAAGAGCGCAACATGCGGGGTGGCACAGAAAATGTATATGGTATTGTAGGCCTAGCCAAAGCATTGGAATTGGCTTATACAAATATGGATAAACATCGGGCTCATATTCAAGAACTAAAAGTATATATGATGGAAGAGTTGAAAAAATCTGTTCCTGGAGTTGATTTTAATGGAGAAACAGCAGCAGAAAATAGCCTATATACGGTGCTTAATGTTGCTTTCCCAAAAATGGATATGGCCGATATGTTGCTGTTTAATTTAGATATTGCCGGCATTTCTGCCTCGGGAGGCAGTGCATGCAGCTCGGGCAGCAACATAGGCTCTCATGTATTAAACGGCATTGGAGTGGATAGTTCGCGACCTGCAGTTCGTTTCTCTTTTAGTAAATTTACTACCAAAGAGGAGATTGATTTTGTGATTAACAAAATCAAAGAATTGAATTTATTTTAGACCTATTTTTTTGGCAATAGCCGAATAAGAGGCCAATACACCTAAAAAGAGAACAATGCCTATGAAAAAATTTGTTCTATGCTCTCTCCTATTATTAGTATTTGCCCAAGTAAAAGGCCAAAAAGTAGGTTTGGTACTTAGCGGTGGTGGTGCCAAGGGCTTGGCGCACATTGGCGTTTTAAAGGCCTTAGAAGAAAATCATATTCCTATTGATTATATTACTGGAACCTCTATGGGCGGCATTGTGGGTGCCTTATACGCTGCTGGTTATTCCCCGTCCGAAATCGAATATATTGCAGAAAGCGATGATTTTCAAGAATGGGTAAACGGACGTTTTAAAAGTGATTTTAGATATTACTTTAAGAAAAAACCCGATAACCCTTCATTTTTAAATGCCAAGCTAGAAATAGATACCAGTTTTAATGCCAGTTTTAGAGCCAATTTAGTAAACGATATTCCCTTAAACTTTGCCTTGTTGCAATTATTGGGACAAGCCTCGGCTACGGCACACAACAATTTTGATAATCTTTTTGTACCCTATAGGTGTATTGTGGCAGATATTTTTGATAAGAAAATGGTACCAATTGGTAGCGGAAGTTTGGTTGAAGCCGTACGTGGGACCATGGCTGTTCCACTAGTTTACCGGCCAGTAAAGGTGGGTACTAGGTATGTTTTTGATGGTGGTATATACAACAACTTCCCAGTTGATGTAATGAAAAGCCAATTTAAACCCGATTATATAATTGGAGTGAATGTATCTTCAAAAACCTACAATGAGTACCCCAAAGAGAATGACGACAAAGTGGTAAACCGGTTTTTGATGTATATGTTTTTAGCCAACTCAGATACAGCAAGTGTGGGTAAAAATGGAACACTCATTCAACCAAATATTAACGCATATTCTGCTACTAATTTTAGCGATGTTACGTCCATTATTAAAAGTGGTTATGAAGCCGCGATGGCCGATATGCCAAACATTTTAAAAGCCACAAAACTTCGTAGCGACCCTTTTAAACTTAAAGAAGCACGTATGATCTTTAAAAATAAAAATGCAAACTTAGTTTTTGATGAAGTACTGATAAAAGGTATTAATGTTAAACAAAAAGAATACGTGCAGCATGTGTTCTTGCCTAAAAATCAAGAACTAGACTTATTGGGTATTAAAGATGCCTATTATAAATTGGCTGCCGACGAGAATTTTGAAACCATTTATCCACGTATTTATCAAGATTCTTTGGCCCTTTACACCACTTTTGAGCTACATGTAAAACCACAAAAAAACTTTCGAATAGATTTTGGTGGGAGTATTTCCACAAGGCCTGTAAGCAATGTATTTTTAGGCCTGCAATACAATTTATTAGCTAAACAATCCTATACTTTTGGAGCAAACCTTTATTCTGGAAGATTTTATGAATCTGTACAAACTACAGTTAGAATGGATGTACCCAAATCACATCCTTTCTATTTAGAAACTGAATTTACATACAACCATTGGAATTTTTACAGCACCAGCCAGATTATTGTAGATAAAGTAAAACCAACCTACCTTGATCAATCCGACAGGCAATGGGTAGCCAAGTTAGGCACCCCTTTTGGCCGAAGTGGTAAGCTCGAATTTTTAGCAGGTTATTTTGATTTAAACGATCGCTTTAGCCCAAACAACAATTATGTATATGGGGATATTTTTGATGAAAGCAGTTTTGCAGGCTTTAAGGCAGTTATAGAGTTAAGCAAAAACAGTCTAAACAAAAAACAATATGCTACCAAAGGTCTACTTTTTCAATTACAAACGGCTTTTTTTGGAGGTACAGAAAACTACGTACCCGGTAATGTATTACGCAACGAACCTATTTTTGCACAATTACATCCCATTGAAAAAACACAAACATGGTTACGCGTAAAGGCAAGTATAGAGCAATACCCAATTAGCAGTAAATACCTCACTTTTGGGTATGCATTAGAATCGGCACTCACCAATAAACCACTATTTAGCACCTATAAGTCTACTTTATTAAGCGCCCCTACATTTTATCCTTTGCAAGATTCAAAATCGATATTTTTCGAAGGATTTAGAGCCAATTCTTATGTAGCTGGGGGAATAAAAAATAGTATTGTCTTGCGAAAAAATATTGAATTACGATTGGAAGCTTACTTGTTTAAATCAATTAAAGGATACGAACTTGTTGGTTTACAAGATGTTGCATGGAAAAAAGCATCTAAAGCCCGGTATGTAGCCACTGCAGGCTTGGTGTATCAGAGCCCGGTTGGACCTATTAGCTTAAGTATTAATAGGTACGATGATCTACAAAAACCCATTGGACTAATGTTTCATGCAGGATTTTTGCTTTACAACAAACGCAGTTTAGATTAAAATGGCATACCTATACCAAAGTTATACTGCACAAATCGGTACACATCTGGATAGTGTGTGGTGGCATAGATTTGTTTAAACTCTTTATTAAACATATTTTTTATAATCCATTGATCGGAGCCTGTAAACTGCGGATCCCGAATTTTAACAGCGGCATCTAAACGAAATATGAAATAATCCATATCGAATCGTAAGCCTGCCCCAGCACCGATGGCAAATTGCTTAAAGAATTTAGATGAATTGAATTCTCCTCCGGGATTTTCGGCCACAGCACGTATGCGCCATATATTTCCAAAATCGGTAAAGGCAGCCCCTTTTACTTTGGCGCCAAACAGGTTGTTTAATATTTTAAAACGATATTCTAGATTACCCTCAAATTTAATCTCACCTAACTGATCTAAATTACGTAAATTTTGCCGAATCTGTGGATCAATATCTGCTCTGTTATAATTACCCGGGCCCAGCGTTCT
>JAIPAN010000024.1 GCA_021740025.1 Sphingobacteriaceae bacterium | reverse complement strand
GTAGGCACCGAAGCTTTTCTTTTTAAGCATTTTGTATTTATTCTAGTGGGTATTGCCTTAATGTATTTTTCTCATTTGCTTGATTATAAATATTATGCGGGTATTTCCAAATTACTAATGGTTATAACCATTCCATTGCTTTTGTATACACTTCTTTTTGGAGCCAATGTAAATGATGCTAGTCGTTGGGTAACTATCCCCATCATTAATCAAACATTTCAAACTTCCGATTTGGCCAAATTGGCTCTCATTACCTTTTTAGCTCGTACGCTTACCCGAAAACAAGAGAATATAAAAGATGTAAAAAAAGCTTTTATACCAATCATGGGTTCAGTTTGTGTGGTGTTTGTATTAATTGCTTTAGCCAATCTATCTACAGCCTTAATGCTCTTTGGTGTAAGTATTTTATTGCTAATTATTGGCCGAATTAGTATTAAACAAATATCCATTGTGTCTTTGGCCGGTATTATGCTTTTAGCTGCAGTTATGTTCTTGGGGCCTCGTAGAGAAACCTACTATTCACGAATTAAAACGTTTATTCATCCCGAAAAGGTGGATAAAGACAAATCTTTTCAGGCTGACCACGCAAAAATTGCTATAGCAACTGGAGGTTTATTCGGTAAAGGACCAGGAAATAGCATTCAGCGTAATGTATTGCCGCACCCCTATTCTGATTTTGTATTTGCCTTAATTATTGAAGAATACGGTGCAGTTGGTGGCATTTTATTGGTGCTTATCTATCTAGTGTTTTTATATCGATGTGTATTGATTGTAACCCATAGTCCCAAGGCCTTTGGTGCCTTATTGGCAGCGGGGCTTAGTTTCAGTTTAACCATACAAGCCTTCGCAAATATGGCTGTAGCCGTGGGCTTGGGTCCTGTAACCGGGGTGCCTTTGCCATTGGTTAGTATGGGGGGTACCTCCATTCTATTTACAAGTGTGGCTTTCGGTATTATTTTAAGCGTAAGTCGCGATGTGGAAGAGCATAAATTAAAAGAGAAACAAAAAGTAGTTGTTGGTCAAGTATAATATGAGCAAACGAATTATCATAAGTGGTGGCGGTACCGGAGGACATATCTTTCCGGCATTGGCTATTGCACAAGCTTTGCAAAAAATAGATGCAAAGATTGAGATATTGTTTGTGGGAGCACTTGGCCGTATGGAGATGGAAAAAGTTCCGGCTGCTGGGTATAAAATTATTGGTTTAGATATTACGGGTATTCAACGCACCGCTTTATGGAAAAACCTCACTTTGCCTTTTAAATTACTAAAGAGCGTATGGCAGGCCCGTAACATTATTAAAACCTTTAAACCCGACGCTGCAGTAGGAGTAGGTGGATACGCTTCTGGCCCTTTATTGCTAGCAGCTAGAGGCATGGGCGTTCCCTACCTCATTCAGGAGCAAAATTCCTATGCCGGACTTACAAATAAATGGTTAGGTAAAAAAGCCCAAAAAATATGTGTTGCTTTTGATGGTATGGAAGCCTATTTCCCTGCCGAAAAAATACAAGTAACAGGCAACCCAGTTCGTAAAGAATCAGTAGTTATTGAAGGTAAAAAAGCAGAAGCAGCAAAATTTTTTGGTTTAGATAGAACTAAAAAAACCATTTTACTTACCGGCGGAAGTTTAGGTGCCAGAACTTTAAATCAAGCCTTCTTAGCATCGGTAGATGCCTTGGTAGCTGCCGATGTACAAGTAATTTGGCAAACAGGAAAGGTGTATTATAACACCATTACCTTAAGTTTGGGAGCCACATGCCCATCGCAAATAAAGGTGTTGGAGTTTTTAAACCGCATGGATTTGGCCTATGCCTTAGCCGATGTAATTGTTTCGAGAGCCGGGGCAGGAACTATTGCTGAATTATGTTTAGTTAAAAAACCGGTCATTTTGGTGCCTTCACCAAACGTAGCAGAAGATCATCAAACCAAAAATGCACAAGCTTTAGTGAAACATGAGGCAGCACTTTTGGTGAGTGATGCGCAAGCAAATACAGACTTAATCCCAATGGTATTTTCCTTGCTAAGTAATGCGAATGCGTGCGCCGCACTATCAGAAAATATTGGCCGTTTAGGCAAAAGCAATGCCGATGAGGTAATTGCCAAAGAAGTGCTAGCATTGGCTGCGCACAGAAAGGAGGCTCATGGAGCTTAATAGCATAAAACGAGTATACTTTATAGGTATTGGCGGAATTGGTATGAGCGGTTTAGCTCGGTATTTCCACCAGCGGGGTTGTTTGGTATGTGGCTACGATCGTACCGAAACCGAACTCACACATAGCTTGTTAGCCGAAGGTATAAACATCATTTTTACCGATGATGAAAATTTAGTACCCATAAGCTTTCAAGAACCCGACGAAGAGACATTGGTAATTTATACGCCAGCAATACCAGCCGAGTCGGCAATTTTAAACTTCTTTAAGGCCCAAAACTTTGAACTTAAAAAACGTTCAGAGGTTCTGGGTATCATTAGTGAAGGGATGTTTTGTGTTGCCATTGCTGGTACCCACGGTAAAACAACCACATCCAGCATGGTGGCTCATATACTTACCGCATCAGGTAAAGAATGTTCTGCCTTTTTGGGTGGCGTAGCTAGCAATTATAACAGCAATGTATTGTTTGGTTCCAGTAATATTTTGGTGGTAGAAGCCGATGAATACGATCGTTCGTTTTTAACTCTGCATCCAAACATTGCGGTAATTACCTCCATGGATGCCGATCATTTAGATATTTATGGCGATTCGGAAAACTTAACAGAATCTTTCCAATTATTCGCTTCACAGGTAGATCCTCAGGGTAAACTAATTACCAAATCGGGTTTAGCAGTAGTGGGCAATTATACCTATTCAACTAGTCAATCGGCTCAAATAGAAGCGCAAAATGTACACATTGTTCAAGGACAATTTGTATTCGATTTCGTTTCGCCCGAGCTCAATATTCCTAACATTACGCTAGGCTTACCAGGCTTACACAATGTAGAAAATGCATTAGCTGCCATTCGGGTGGCCTTGTTAGTAGATTGTACTTCGGAGCAAATAAAAGCTGCTTTGGCAAGTTTTAAAGGCGTTAAGCGCCGCTTTGAGCAGGTACTTAAAACCGATAAACATGTATATATAGACGATTATGCGCATCATCCCGAAGAATTAAAAGCTTGTATTACGGCCGTTAAAAGTTTATATCCGGGTAAAAAACTAACTACCATTTTTCAACCACATTTATTTAGCCGTACCCGCGATTTTGCCGATGGCTTTGCCGAAGCACTAAGTATGAGCGACGCATTGTGGATGTTGGATATTTATCCGGCTAGAGAATTGCCTATTGAAGGGGTAAATGCTGAACTGATACTTCGTAAAACCACACTTACTGACCGCCACCTTTTTACCAAAAATGAAGTGTTGGCCCAAGCAAGAGCAAGCATGCCTGAGTTGTTACTAACCGTAGGGGCCGGAGATATTGATACCCTTGTTGAACCACTTAAAAATATTTTAAGCCATGATTAAGCGCATACCTTGGAAAGCTATTTTAACAGGTTTTACCTGGACTGTTTGCCTAGCAGGCTTGGTGGTATTAATGAGTTTTATTGAGCATAAAAAACAAGAAGTAAGCTGTGTGGGCTTAAAGGTTTTTATACCCGGTGAACAAAGTTTTGTAACCCGTAAAGAAGTGGAACGTATTATTTCGGGAGTAAATGGAACTATAAAAGGCAAAGCATTAAACAGCATCAATAGCCAGGTTTTAGAAGATGCTTTAAAATCTAATCCGTTTATAAAACAAGCTAAAGTTTATGCCGATATGAATGGGGTAGTTTGGGTGCGTATTGAACAAAGAGAACCCCTTTTGCGCATTTTTAATCTAAAAAACCAAGATTATTACGTAGATAAAAATGGCTACAAAATTCCGGTAAGTCCCAATTTTACAGCCCAAGTAGTGGTAGCCACAGGCAATATTGGCGAAGACTTAGAGGCACGTGTAGCCTTATTAAAAACACCAATAGGCAAAGAATTATTTAAAGTGGCTCAGTACTTGGCAAAAGATACACTCTGGAACAAGCAAATAGAGCAACTCTATGTAAACACCGATTCCGATATTCAGTTGGTACCCCGAGTGGGCGATCAGCAAATTATTATTGGTACGGCCGACTCACTAGAAACAAAATTGAACAAATTGCTCGTTTTTTATAAACAAGCCATGCCTAAACTAGGATGGAATACCTATAAAACCATCAATTTAAAATATAGTAAACAAATTATTTGTACCAAAAATGGATTGGCAGCCAGCATCCAACACGTGCCTGCAGATACAGTAAAATTAGATTCAGCAACAGTAAAATAGTAATAAATTAGAATAATCATGGAAAATAACGCTACATCAGCCAAAAATTCACCAATAGTCGTAGGCCTCGACATTGGTACCACCAAAATTTGCGCCATTGTTGGTCGCCGCAGCGAATATGGTAAAATTGAAGTGCTAGGAATTGGTAAAGCCGATTCATCGGGAGTAACTCGTGGAGTGGTTTCGAACATTCAGAAAACCGTACAAGGTATAGCTGCCGCGGTAGAAGATGCCAGCAGCCAATCTAATGTAGAAATTAAGGTGGTTAATGTAGGTATCGCCGGACAACACATTAAAAGTTTGCAGCATCGCGGAATCTTAACACGAAAAGATTTAACCAGCGAAATCCAAAAATCAGACATCGATAAATTGGTGTCGGATATGTACAAATTGGTGATGCCTCCTGGCGAAGAAATTATTCATGTGTTGCCGCAAGAATTTACGGTAGATAACGAACCGGGAATTAAAGACCCTATTGGGATGGCTGGCGTACGTTTAGAAGCTAATTTTCACATCATTTCTGGCCATGTAAGTGCTGTTAAAAATATTTTAAAATGCGTAGAAAACGCAAGTTTAGAAGTGGATAGCTTGGTTTTAGAGCCACTAGCTTCGGCCGAGGCTGTATTAAGCGAAGAGGAAAAAGAAGCGGGCGTAGTATTGGTAGATATAGGCGGTGGAACAACAGATATTGCCATTTTCCATGAGGGCATAATCCGTCACACAGCCGTTATTCCGTTTGGTGGCAATAGTGTAACCGAAGATATTCGAGAAGGCTGTTCGGTTATGCGCAATCAGGCTGAATTATTAAAAACACGTTTTGGTTCTGCTTTGGCTGAAGAGAACAAAGACAACGAGATTATTTGTGTACCGGGCTTAAAAGGTCGTGAGCCCAAAGAAATTTCTGCCAAAAATTTGGCCTACGTTATTCAGGCTCGTATGGAAGAAATTATTGAGCATGTATACTACGAAATCAAATCATCAGGCTACGAGAAAAAACTAATTGCCGGAATCATCATAACCGGTGGTGGATCGCAATTGAAACACTTGCCGCAATTGGTAGAATATGTAACCGGTTTAGATTGCCGTGTGGGTTATCCAAACGAGCATTTAGCTAAAAACGAGGTATTGCCCAAAGCTACCTACGAATTGTTAAAAAGCCCGATGTATGCAACCAGTATTGGCTTGTTAATAGATGGCGTTCAATCTGCCGATGAGCTGCCAGATGTAAAGGCTGCTGCAAAAGAACCACAGGCTGCCACTAAAGAAGATGTTAAGTCTGATGATGGTAACTTGTTTAAGCTACTTTTCAGAAAAACAAAAGAGTTTATTGAAGATGAGGTGGTAAAAGACAACATCGGCGATAAAGATTATTTAAAATAATTATCAACACGATTAGCTTTTTTCCACAAATAAGGCAATTGTGGAAAACGTGTTGGTAAAATTGAGTACTATTACCATACGAAAACTTTGTTCTCGTATGTAAAAAGAACTAAAACAGATAATATGCAGTTTGAAATGTTAAAAGAAAAATCATCGATAATAAAGGTGATTGGTGTAGGCGGCGGTGGCGGAAATGCCGTAAATCATATGTACCGTCAAGGCATTACTGGAGTAGATTTCATTATTTGTAATACCGATGCGCAAGCATTAGAACTAAGCCCCATCCCGAATAAAGTACAATTAGGCGCTAGCCTAACGGAAGGAATGGGGGCAGGCTCAATTCCCGAAGTGGGTAAAAATTCGGCTATAGAAAATATAGACGACATTAAAGAAATGTTGGGTGCCAATACCAAAATGTTATTTATTACCGCCGGAATGGGTGGTGGTACAGGAACAGGGGCAAGCCCAATTATAGCAAAAGCAGCAAAAGAATTAGATATTTTGGTGGTAGGTATCGTAACCACCCCATTTTCTTTCGAAGGAAAGCGTCGTAAAATGCAAGCCGAAGATGGTTTGGAAGAAATGAAAAAATACGTGGATTCATTCCTCGTAATTTCTAACGATCGATTACGCGAAATCTTCGGAAACCTAACCCTAGGCTCCGCATTTGGCCAAGCCGATGATATTTTAACCACGGCTGCCAAGGGCATTGCCGAGATTATTACTATACCAGGCTATATAAACGTCGACTTTAAAGATGTGCGTACCGTAATGAAAGATAGCGGTGTAGCCATCATGGGTAGTTCTGCCGCCGAAGGCGATAACCGGGCCTTAAAAGCAGTAGAAGGTGCCTTAAATTCACCCTTGTTAGAAGATAATGAAATTGAAGGTGCCCGTTATATCCTCTTAAACATTAGTTCAGGTGCGAAAGAAGTAACCATGGACGAAGTAACGGTAATTACCGATTACATTCAACAAGAAGCTGGTTTATCTGCCGATCTTATTTGGGGTAATTGCACCGACGAAACCTTGGGCGATAAATTAGCCGTTACCATTATTGCTACCGGTTTCCAAACCATGGAAGAGCGTCAACAATCGCGAAGCAAAGCTAGTAATTTTGCTCCCGATTTTGCTGTAGAAGATGCACCATTGGTTAAACCCGTAGAGCATGTAAATTCCTTTTTTACAGCACCCGAACCTCTTGCCGAGCAAGAAGTAGAAGAGCAGGAATTGACTACCAGCGTACTCGATCTGTTTGCTGGCGTATCTTCGGTGCCTTCATTTGAAGAAGCACCACTTCGCTACGAAGAAGTAGAGGAGCCACAAATGTACACAGTAACCCAAGAGCCGGCAGAGGAAGTTGTCGCAGCCCCTTCAGCAGCCTTCCAATTTGAACTAAAAGTAGAAGAAGCTGAATTGCCATTTGATACTTATAGTACGGCTGCTGAACCAGAAGCCTTAGAGCCCGATATTGTGGTACACGAAGATGCTAGCAAGACCGATGATTCGATAGAAGAACAATTGCGTAAATCGAAAGAACGCATTATGCGCTTAAAAGATTTAAGCATGAAATTGCGTAGCTCAAATGGCTTACAAGAACTAGAAAATGAGCCTGCTTACAAGCGCAAGCAACTTTCATTAGACGATATTCCTCATTCATCAGAATCTCAGGTTTCTAGATTCACTTTATCTAGCGAAGAAGGAATTACAGAAATAAGACCAAACAACTCGTTCTTACACGATAATGTTGACTAAATAAGTACGTCTCAGCCCCTTGGTTGAGACTTATTTTTTGCCTAAGCCACAAAGCTATATGCAGATTAAATTGCGATTTAGACGCTTAAATCGTACATTTGTACCAATTTTTAAATCAAAATAGAATACATTGGATATTTTTGAAAAAATCTCGAAAAACATGGGCCCACTAGGGCAACATCAAAAAATGGCTCATGGATATTTCGCTTTCCCAAAATTAGAGGGTGAAATTGCACCACATATGAAATTTAGAGGCAAAGAACATTTAGTTTGGAGCCTTAATAATTACCTCGGTTTAGCTAACCATCCGGAAGTACGCAAAGCCGATGCCGATGCTGCTGCCGAATATGGTATGGCTTACCCCATGGGCGCCCGTATGATGTCGGGTAACTCTAACAATCACGAGGCCTTAGAACAACAATTGGCCGAATTTGTAGGGAAAGAAGATGCCTTCTTGTTAAACTACGGCTATCAAGGAATTATGTCGGCTATTGACGCTTTAGTTGATAGAAACGATGTAATTGTATACGATGCTGAATCTCACGCTTGTATTATTGATGGTTTGCGTATGCATTTGGGTAAGCGTTTCGTATATCAGCATAACGATATAGATAGCTGTCGCAAGCAATTAGAACGAGCTACTAAACTAGTTGAACAAACTGGTGGTGGTATTTTAGTGATTACCGAAGGCGTTTTCGGTATGTCTGGTGCACAAGGTAAATTAAAAGAGATTGTTGATCTGAAAAAAGACTTTAATTTCCGTTTATTAATTGATGATGCGCACGGCTTTGGTACTATGGGTAAAACCGGTGCCGGAACACATGAAGAGCAAGATTGTATTGAGGGAGTAGATGTTTATTTTGCAACCTTTGCTAAATCAATGGCAGGTATTGGCGCTTTTGTAGCCGCTACCGAAGAAATAACCAATTATTTGCGTTACAATATGCGCTCACAAACCTTTGCAAAAGCCTTGCCTATGCCTATGGTAGTGGGTTTGCTGAAACGCTTAGAATTGCTTAAATCGAAACCCGAGCTGAGGGAAAAATTATGGACCATTGCTACTACCTTACAAACAGGTTTGAAAGAGCGTGGTTTTGATATTGGTGCCACCAATACCATGGTTACTCCTGTGTTTTTAAAAGGCGAACTTTCAGAAGCAACCGGTATTACCATGGACTTGCGTGAAAACTTTGGAATTTTCTGTTCTATTGTGGTATATCCAGTAATTCCGAAAGGATTGATAGAATTACGTATCATACCAACAGCCATGCACACCCTAGAAGATGTGAACAGAACCCTTGATGCTTTTAGCATTGTGGGAGAACGTCTAAAAAATGGTGCTTACCGCGAACAAAACGCATAACAGCATAAAAAATTAGAAAAAATGACAAAGCCCTCCGATAGCTATTGAAGGGCTTTTTTTTGATCTAATTTTTAATTAAACAACTGATAAACAAGCGTTTAACTACTTAATTATTTACAGTGTTGTGGAGAGGCATTTAAAATGTGGAAAAAAACGCCTAAAAACAATGATTTTATTTGTTTAATCTATTTTTTTTCCCAAAAAAAGAATCTACATTAGCTACAGGTTATTACACTTAACCACATTAAACAAACTTTAAAGTAACAAAAAATGAAAAAATTTAACGAATTCAAAGCTTTAGTAGCAGCATTAGAAGCTGATGCAGACAAATTTTACAACAAAGGTAACAGCGCAGCTGGTACTCGTGTACGTAAAGGAATGCAAGATTTGAAAAACTTAGCACAAGCTATCCGTTTAGAAGTACAAGCTACTAAAAACAAAGCTTAATTTTAAGTTTCCAAAACACAAAAAAACCCCCGAATTTCGGGGGTTTTTTTGTTTATAAGGCTCTCCGCTTAAGTTAGCTGAGGCAATTCTTTATTAATTTTTTCTTGTGTGCTAGCACTCACCTGTACCAAAGGCAAGCGAACGGTATCGTTGCATACACCCAATGTTTTTAAGGCTGCTTTTACTCCAGCCGGATTGCCTTCTACAAAACATAAATTGGTAAACTCAACCAATTTATAGTGTAAAGGCTGTGCCTCGGTAAACTTCCCAGCTA
>JAIPAN010000023.1 GCA_021740025.1 Sphingobacteriaceae bacterium | reverse complement strand
ATTATCGGAAGGCAAACGCCAACCCTGCTGTTGGCCTGGCTGCCCACATCGTAGGCCTTCGGCACAAAAATGGTTTAAAACGTCTTGTTAAAATTTAAAGCTTAATAGTATGGCACTCATAAACCCCCACATCAATTTCAACGGCAATGCCGAAGAAGCTTTTACCTTTTACAAATCGGTTTTTGGCGGAGAATTCGCTAAAGTGATGCGTTTTAAAGACTTGGCTGGCCCCGAATTTCCGGTGGCTCCGCACGAAGAAAATAAAATCATGCACATTGCCTTGCCTATTGGTAAAAACGTATTAATGGGTAACGACGTTCCAGAAATTTTAGGCAAAACAAACGAAAACGAAAATAGATCTAAAATTTCTATTAGTGCAAAAAGTCGTGAAGAAGCCGATAGATTATTCAAAGGCCTTTCTGCTGGCGGAAAAGTAGAAATGCCTATTTCAGACAGCCCTTGGGGTTCGTACTTTGGTATGTTTAGAGATAAATATGGCATAGAGTGGATGGTAGATTTTGACCCAAACTACAAGGGAAGTTTTTAAACAAATTTTTATACCTTCACTAAAAAATTAACCAATATATGCGTGGAGAAATGGCTACCTACGGCCTCATATTAATGTATGTGATACCCGTATTTTTTACCCTTGTAATTGCAGAAAAAGTATACGGTTGGTATTGGAAAAAAGATTCCTTTAGAACACTAGATATGATTTCTAGCCCTAGTTCCGGTTTTACCAACACCGTAAAAGATACCTTAGGCCTAGTACTGGTTATTTTGAGCTATAAATATATGGTAGACCATTGGGCAATACTACATATAGAATCTAGCCTGGCTATGTATATACTTGCATTTATTGTAATAGATTTTTACGGTTATTTTAGCCATAGATGGGCACATAGTATTAATTTCTTTTGGAATAAACACGCCATTCATCACAGTAGCGAAGAGTTTAATTTGGCTTGTGCATTACGGCAATCTATTTCAGTATTTATAAATTTATTTACCTTTTTATTAGTGCCTGCTGCATTACTAGGCGTACCCGCAAAAGTGGTTGCCGTGGTTATGCCCATACAATTATTTATGCAGTTTTGGTACCATACCATTTATATTGGTAAACTAGGTTTTTTAGAAAAAATTCTCGTTACCCCTTCACATCATCGGGTACACCATGCTATAAATCCAGAATATATTGACAAAAACCACGGCCAAATTTTTATAATTTGGGATAAACTTTTTGGCACTTTTCAAGAAGAATTACCCAACGTACCACCGGTTTATGGAATTACTAGGCCCGTAAAAACCTGGAATCCTATAAAAATTAATTTCCTACACCTTCATTTATTAATATTAGACGCATATCGTACCAAAAACTGGGCAGATAAATTTTCCATTTGGTTTAAACCCACAGGCTGGAGACCTGCCGATGTAGCCGAAAAATATCCTATAGAAAAAATTGAAGACCCCTATCACTTTCAGAAATACGAAACGAGAGTTTCCAATGCCCTCTTGATTTGGATTTGGGTACAGTTCTTTGTTACCCTTGCATTTATGTACTATTTATTTGGTAACCTAGCTACCATACCCAAGCCACAAATTTTCTTTTATGGCGGCTTTATTTTAATAGCAGTTTATGCCTATACCGAACTCATGGATAGAAATCCCAACGCCATTTGGTGGGAATTACTGAAAACCGTGTTTGCACTAAGTTTAGTTTATATAAACGGCAATTGGTTTGGCATGGGCGAAGCATTCACAAAAGTGTTACTAGTGTATTTAGTACTAGCCAATGTGCTCACCTATTATTTTAGCAGATTAGAAGAGGGTAGCTCAACTGTTTTGGCTGCATAAAAATATATGATGGAACTCTCACATGCACTAAGCGATGCCCTTTTAACGCTGGCAGGCATTTTCGTTTATTTTAAGTATCTACAGCCTTTAGCACCAAGAGAGCGTTTGCTTTGGAGTGCGTTTATTTTATCTGTAACTGCCGCTTCATTTTTTGGAATCATTCGGTTTTCAGGTTACGCTCCGGCACGGTCTGTTTCAGAAACTTTTCAGCACCTAGCCTCCACATGGGGTGCTATTTGTTTGGTGTTAGTATGCTATCTAAAAATCGGCAAAACAAAGCTAGCCACACGGTATTTGTATAGTTTTGTGGCACTTGGCATCGTGCTGTTTCTTTATATCGAATTGCTCCAAAAACCGGCATTGGCTGAGTTTGCGTCAATGGTAGCCATACCCCTAGTGTTGGCTCTTGGCACTTGGGGGCTTATAAAAGGAAAAAATGAATTCAGTCTATGGCTCATAGTGGCCGTTGTTTTAATAATAATAGCCAACTTCAATGGGGCAATTGCTCCATTAATTCATGTAAACAATTTAGATATGTACCATTGCGTATTGGCATTAAGTATACTATCCTTTGGTAAAGCAGCAAAAGAATAAACATGTCCACAAAAACACTAATTAAAAATTGTAGCCTCGTAAACGAAGGGCACATACGTATTGCAGATGTATGGATTGAAGATGGAATCATTCAAAAAATTGGAAAAATAGAAACCCAAAATGATGGTGCTACCGTATTAGACGGTACGGGTAAATTTTTATTCCCGGGTATTATTGATGGCCAGGTTCACTTTCGCGAACCTGGGCTAACCCAAAAAGGCGATTTATATACAGAAAGTAAGGCGGCACTTGCTGGTGGTGTAACGTCCTTTATTGATATGCCCAATACCTCTCCGAATGTATTAAGCATGGATATTTTGAATGATAAATACCGCATTGCCTCTGAACAATCTTTAGCCAACTTTGGCTTCTTTTTAGGTGTTAATGGCGATAATTTAGATGAAGTTATTAAGCTCGATACCTCTAAACTATTGGGTGTTTCTGATGATGGCTTGTACTTTACCAAAAAAGGAAATTTACTAGCCGACAACCCAGAAACCATGGAAAAACTATTTGCAAACTGCAAATCTGTAATTGCCATACATTCTGAAAAAGAACAAATTGTAGAAGAAAACGAAAACCAGTACAGAGAACAATACGGCGAAAATGTACCAGTTAAATTTCACCCACTCATACGAAGTGAAAAAGCCTGCTACGAAGCTACCAAAAGAGCCATTGACTTGGCTAATAAGCACCAGGCTCGTTTGCACATTTTACACCTAACAACCGAAGCCGAAACCCATTTATTCCGGAATGATATTCCTTTAAAAGAAAAAAATATCACCACCGAGGTTTCTGTACATCATTTGTGGTTCTCCGATACAGATTACGAACGATTTGGCACCTTAATAAAATGGAATCCGGCCATAAAAACAGAAAAAGATAAAAAAGGCCTCTTAAAAGCCTTGTTAGACGATAGAATTGATTTGGTAACCACCGATCATGCGCCACATACCTTAGAAGAAAAACAAAAACCCTATTTTCAATCCATGTCAGGGGCTCCTATGGTGCAGCACTCCCTTAACATCATGTTGGAGTTTTACAAACAAGGGCTCATATCATTAGAAAAAATTGCTGAAAAAATGTGCCATAACCCAGCCATTTTATATCATATTGAGAAAAGAGGTTTTATACGAGAAGGGTATTTTGCCGACCTAACCCTAGTAGACTTAAATACGAGTTGGACCGTTAGCAAAGAAAATCTTTTATACAAATGTGGCTGGTCGCCGGTTGAAGGTACAACCTTTCACAGCAGCATTACCCAAACCTTGGTAAACGGTAATTTGGTTTATAACAATGGCCGTTTTAACGAAAATTGGAGAGGAATGGCCCTTACAACTACGCTTGGGTAACAAAAGAAGAACAGCTTGCAAAATCATCTAGCTTATTGAAGGTGAAAATATAAGACCATCTCAGGCGTTAAACTATTTATAAGTTAACCTATCCAACAAAAAAAACAACTTATGAAAAAGTATATCCTATTAGCGGTAGTTATGGTAGCCATAGCAGCTAGCAGCCAAGCCCAAACCGAAAAACGTAGTCTTAGAGACGAACGTCGCCGTATTGCCCAAGGCATACGCAGTGGTCAAATTACCAAAGCCGAAGCAATAGTTTTAAGAAAACAAGCCAAAGATGTAAGACGAACCAAAGCCATAGCCGTAGCAGATGGCGTGGTAACCCCCAAAGAACGTGGCGCCATTGCTCGTCAAGATCGCCAACTCGACCGAACCATTCGCCGAGCTAAGCACAACAAAAGAACTAGAGGATAATTCTCCAAAAAACCAAGCCAATCGCTTGGTTTTTTTCTCGAAATAGAATTTAACCAAAAATTATATTGTAGTAAAATATCTACTCAAACAAATTGCTGCCAGGCTATCACTTAATATCAAACCAATTAAAAAAAAATAGCCTTGTGTAACTAAAGTCGCATTGAAGTGGGTGAATCTGCTTTACATTTGTGCATAGTTTACGCATCAATGGACTTTATAAAAAGAAACAAACTCACCTTTATTGGCATTCTATTAGGCGCTTTTGCAGGTTATCTTTACTATTATTTTGTAGGATGCGCAAACAACACTTGTGCCATTACATCAAAACCTTTGAACAGTACCATATATGGTGCACTCATGGGGGCCTTATTCTTTAATTTATTCAAAAAATAGCATCAATGAACTTAGAACAACTCATCAAAGAAAACCAAGGAACCGTAGTAGATGTACGCAGCCCCGAAGAATTTATGGGTGGGCACGTCTCCAATTCCATCAACATTCCGCTACAAGAAATTCCAGACCGCCTAGAAGAACTTCAGCAATTACAGCAGCCACTTATTTTATGCTGTGCTTCGGGAAATAGAAGTGGTATTGCTACCCAATTTTTAATACAACAACACATCAGTTGCCTAAATGGAGGCTCTTAGCTAGATGTAAATTATTACACCGCACAATAAGCACGCTAATGATCAAGTTTCTTAAACAACTCTTCGGCTTTGGCCCTCAACTTAATTACGCACAACTGGTAAAAGAAGGTGCCCTCATTGTAGATGTACGTAGCACTAGCGAATATGCAAGTGGACACATTAAAGGCTCTATCAATATTCCGTTAACCAGTCTTAACCAAAATTTAAGCAAACTGAAAAATAAAGAAGCCATAATTATTACCTGCTGTGCCAGCGGCATGCGTAGTGCTTCGGCAAAAAGCATGCTGAGAGCTAATGGCTACACTAGCGTGCACAATGGTGGCGGATGGATGAATTTAAAGCGAAAAATTTAGCAGCGCAAGTAGTTTATCATCTTCACAACTAAATAAATTTCATACATTAGAGTATGAAATTACCAACATGCATTATAAGTTTTTTCCTATGTGGGTTCTTGGCCCAAGGTCAAACTATGCCTCAAGTTGTTTCGGGAAAGATTGAACGCATAACCCAATTCTCTTCAAAATATGTTACCGCCCGTAATGTAGATGTGTGGCTACCTGAAGGCTATAGCCCGAGCAAAAAATATGCGGTATTGTACATGCACGATGGCCAAATGCTATACGATGCCACTACCACGTGGAATAAAACCGCCTGGGAGGTAGATGATGTGCTAAGTGCTTTAGAAAAAACAGGCCGAATTAAAGAAACCATTGTAGTAGGTGTTTGGAACGGCGAAAAAACCCGTCATGCAGATTATTTTCCTCAAAAACCCTTCCAAAATTTAAAAAAATCAGAAAAAGAAGCCATCTATTCGGCAGCACGTGCCAATGGCGCCTCTGTTTTTAATAATTACCAAATTTATTCAGATGGCTACCTAAAATTCTTGGTAAAAGAATTGAAACCCTACATCGATAATCATTACTCCGTTTCTACCAAAACCGAAGACACCTTTATTGCCGGCAGTAGCATGGGTGGCTTAATTTCTATGTATGCAATTTGCGAATACCCGAAAATTTTTGGCGGAGCAGCCTGTATGAGTACCCATTGGCCTGGCATTTTTAGTATGGAAGGTAACCCCATACCAGCTGCCTTTTTAGCATATATGTATAAAAAATTGCCTAAAGCAAATACGCACAAGCTCTATTTTGATTATGGCGATAAAACCTTAGATGCTTTATATCCACCACTACAACAAAAAGTAGATAGCCTAATGAAGGCCAAAGGTTATGGCAATTCGTATTGGCTGACCCAATTTTATCCCGGTGACGACCATAGTGAAAAATCGTGGAGCAAACGCTTAGCAATTCCACTAACATTTTTATTGCAAAAAAATCAATAAAACCATCTATGCTAACTAAAAGAGTAAAATATGCATTGAAAGCATTGGTATTTATACATAAAAATGAACAGCATGCCCCCATACCTGCAAAAACAATTGCAGCGCAAGAAGGTATACCCTTTAAATTTCTAGAAAACATACTTCGCGAACTCAAGCAAGCCAAAATTCTTTCAAGCGATAGAGGTCCAAAAGGTGGCTACTATTTAGTAAAGTCTGCCCATGAAATTAGCATTGCCGAAATTATGCGGATAATTGATGGCCCTATTGCGCTCATTCCGTGTGCTTCGGAAAATTTTTACCAAAAATGTGTCGAATGTACCGATGAAAAAACATGCCGCATACGCAAATTATTTTCAGAATTACGTGAAAATATGTTACCTATTTTAAGCAAATCATTGCTTGAATTTGCCGAATATTAATTTTTTGTTAATTATACCATATTAATTTGGTAGGATATATATGTTTAATACTTTTGACTCTTGAATTTAGCAACTAAGACTAAAAATTGAAATCTATACTCCTACTTCACGCTATTTTTAATACCATATCTAACAGTCAAACTACAGTAGATACTGTAAAAATTATGCCAAAAAATGAAAGCTACTACCGCGAAGCTGGTTCATATGCAAGCAAAAGAGAGACTGACCCACCTGCTTACGTCAAACAATTTGGCCGGCTTGGTACAAGTAAAAAAACGTGGTTGCAGTTGGGTATAGAAAGTAGAGAAAGGGTAGAATTACGATATAACGACGTAAGAAGACCCGAGAGCATAAATCGGGATATACCTATTCTTTGGAGACAAAAAGTATATCTAGGAATACACAATGTGCTAGACCCCTTTCGATTAGGAATTGAAGTAGGCGATTCTTGGAGAACAAACGGGATGTACCCATTAGATAATAGAGATGTAAATAGAGCTGAAATTATTCAGGCCTATGCCGAACTTTTTTTAGATAATTTTCTAAAAACAGATGTCCAAGGAAATAAACGACCATTGAGTATACGATACGGTAGACAAGCATTTGAAATGCTTGATAGACGACTAATTAGTCTCAACCCATGGCGAAATACAACAGGAAATTTTGAGGGCTTGAGAGTATCTATAGGCCAAGATCGCAACGATTGGCAAATTGATGCAATGCTATTAAGACCAGTAAATATTCAAGTAAATAGCTTGGATAGAGCTGATAGAAACCGCTCATTTACAGCTATAATAGGACATTGGCGAAAATGGTCAGAATTGATAAGCTTGGAACCCTATTACATGAATCTAAAGCAAGATGCTAATCAAGCAACTAACCTAAAAGAACGAAATATTCATACGTTAGGATTACGTACATATGGTTTACTTTTTTCAAAATCACTTCAGTTCGATATTAGTACAAATTACCAATTCGGGAATGATAATGGCCAATTACAGGATGCTTTTAGCATCAATGCTGAACTGGGGCATATCTTTAAAAACAACAAATATAAACCTCGTTTAAGTACCTTTTTTGGGTATGCAAGTGGTGATAAAAATCCAAGCGATACACGAAATAATCGATTTGACCGCTATTTTGGGTTTAGCAGGCCTTGGTCTGCTGATGATTATATTACCATGGAAAACATTTTTACACCCAAAATAAAAATAGAGTGGCAAGGTAAAGTGGACAAAAAAATTATACGATTTGATGCAGGCTACAGCTTGTATTGGTTAGCCAGTAAAACCGATCGAATGGTAAATTTACTAGCCGGAAATTCTTTAAATAGAGATAAAAATGGCTTAAGTGGCCAATTCTTAGGTCATGGCATAGATAGCAGAATGCGTTTTAACCCCATACAGTATATAAGCTGTACAGTTGGCTATAGCTATTTCAGTATGGGCGATTTTATTATAAACAGACAAGTAGTTGCCAATACTATTTCTGCCAAAAACAGTCACTTTTTATACTTAGAACTCACTATAAATCCTTTTGACATTCAAAAAAATAAATAACTACAAACACAAGCAAATAACATGAAATTTTTACGATTCAGGCACATTGGCATAGCCATTTTAGTTTTAAAAACAAGCTTAATTGCCTATTTAATTTATACTGTAAGTACCAAGCCACACACAGAAATGCTACTACTTGATACTACACTTTGGCAATTTATTTTGGTGGGCTTTTTGGCCCAACTGGTAGATGGTACCCTTGGTATGGCCTACGGTGTAAGTTGCTCTACCCTCTTACTCAACTTGGGTGTATCGCCCAAAATAGCTACAGCAGCAGTACATACCGCCGAAGTATTTACCACAGGGGTATCGGGCTTATCGCATTTAAAATTTGGCAATATTGATAAAAAACTTTTTTTACGCATTGTAATTACCGGAGTACTAGGTGCTATGATTGGGGCTTATTTAATATCAGCCGTATTTGATGGTAAACTTATAAAACCTTATATCGCCACTTATTTACTTGTTTTAGGTATTGTTATTTTAATAAAAGGTATACGCAACCAGCCAAAACCCGAAAGTAAAATAAAACATGCCGAAAGTTTGGCATTATTTGGTGGATTTTTTGATGCCATTGGAGGTGGTGGTTGGGGCCCTATAGTTACGTCAAATTTAATAAACCAAGGCAAAAACCCCAGAGAAACCATTGGCACTGTTAATACAGCGGAATTTTTTGTAGCCTTTTTTGGTACAGGTGTATTTTTATTTTTTGTGGGTATTGATAGCTGGAAAACAGTATTGGGCTTAATAATTGGAGGGGTAATTGCCGCACCAATTGGTGCCTATTTTGCATCAAGGGTGAACAAAAAAACCATAATGATTCTTATTGGAGCTGTAATTATACTTACTTCAACCTATACCCTTTACAAAACGATACTATAAATTTGTTTGGAGAAAAAATTTCTACTATTTAATTTATTTGGTGCTATTTTAACAATTATTTTCATCCATTAAACCTTTAAGTCCAATTGATGTCTAAACAATAAACCGACACCAAGGATGAATAGATTTAGAAAGCCCTTATCCTTATTAAGATTGATTATGTCGGGAGTAGTGGCTTTTATAAAAACCCTAGCAGGCACCAATGTGTATACCGATTCTAAATGGGGAAATCCGTTTAAATAATTGGTAAAGAGCTAAGCTAATTTAAGGGTCTCTATTCCAAACTTGTTCAGAAAGTCTACCCCTTCATCGCTAGATAGGCCTTTGTACTCGGCATACGAATTTTTAAACCATACTTTCTTAATCCCCGAAGAAAAAATAAGTCGGGCACAAGAAAGGCAGGGAGATAGCGTAAGGTATAGGGTTGCGCCTTCTAAAGTTGCTCCATTTTTAACAGCATATAAAATGGCATTTTCTTCGGCGTGTAAAGCCAAAGAGCAACTATTCTTACTATCTCGGGGGCAACCCTGTTCCGGAAATTCTTCGTCGCAATTATGGGTACCCGCCGGCGGGCCATTGTAGCCAATAGAAATAATGCGGGTATCTTTTGTAAGAACTGCACCAACCTGAGCCTTTACGCAATGAGAGCGCTGGGCCAGGTCGGTGGCTAAGTTCATAAAAATGCTATCGAAACTTGGTTTGCTCAAGATCTAATAGAATTAATGACCA
>JAIPAN010000022.1 GCA_021740025.1 Sphingobacteriaceae bacterium | reverse complement strand
GTTTACTTAGATGCAACACAGGTTTCGAGCAAAATTTTGGATAGCCATTTTCCAACTATTGTAAAAACCTGCAAGACAGAACTTGGATTAGATGTGCATAAAGACCCTATTCCAGTTATCCCAACCCAGCATTACTCATGTGGAGGTATTGCTGTTAACGAGTGGGGCGAAAGTAGCGTTACCGGACTCTATGCTATTGGAGAAGTGGCTTCCACCGGCCTACATGGTGCCAATCGTTTGGCTTCAAATTCTCTACTGGAAGCGGTGGCTTTTGGTAAATTTGCTGCCCAACATATGGTAAGCCAGGATAACCATCACACTCCATTTGCAAGCAATACAAATTGGCCAACAACTGTTTGTAAAAAACTAAATCGAGCAGACATTCAAGCTATTATGAGTAACTATGTTGGAATTGAGCGCTCTAACACTGGCTTAAATAAGGCGGCTGATCTGTTAAGCCAACTGGCAAATAACGCTCCGAATGCTTCAGAATTTACAGTAACTGATTTTGAGAATACAAGCTTACTAACTGTAGGTAGCTTGTTAGTAGCCAATGCACTCGAACAAACTGCAAACAAAGGAGTACACTATAATACAGATTTAGTGTGACACCAAATAGTGTAACAACACATCTTCATCCATCCGTTTAATAGTCAGTAACTTAAGTAAGTTAATATTGCTAAATAGTTGGTGCTCAGCACCCTGAAAAACTTGTAAGGCTTGAGCATCGGTAAATAGCTTAGGTGTAATAAACTGAAAAATTTCGTCAATTTGATTAAGCTTCATCATACTAGCATTCAGTTTACCACCCCCTTCTACTAGTATTTTACATAAATTTTTAGCAAGCAGGCGTTCGTTTAAAAGCGTAAAATTCAGTTCTTCATTTGTAAAAGGTATCTGAATAATTTCTATACACGGAGCAAGAGCTTGCTCTGAAACTTGATCACTTATAAGATACACTTTTGTGCTTTTTCGGGGATAAAATAGCGGGTGATTGGGGTACTTTAACATGGTTAAATTCCGATCGACAACAAGTACATTTTGCTCTTGTACAGGTTGTTTTTCTAACCGAATGTTGAGTTTAGCTTGATCTGCCAAAACAGTATTTGCTGTAGTTAAAATAGCATCAGCATCATTTCGGAGTTGGTGTACATACGCTCTACTTTGCTCGTTACTCAACCATTTACTATTCCCTTGGTAATCGGCAATTTTGCCGTTAAGGGTTGTAGCAGACTTCAAGACATAATGCGGTCTTTTTTTAGTTTGGTTGATAAAAAATGTCAGATTAGTGTGAAAAAAATCAGGCATAGCAACCTCCATCACCTCCACTCCCTGTGCTCTGAGTTGCGCCGCACCACTAACTTTAGGGTTCGGATCGAGTGAACCTATAACCACTTTTGGAATACCATGCTTCAAAATAAGTTGGGTACAAGGGGGCGTTTTACCGGTATGCGAACACGGTTCGAGGCTAACGTAAAGTGTTGATACTGACAAATCTGCACCATTTTGAAGGGCTTGCTCAATAGCAAAAACTTCGGCATGAGGCCCGCCTGCATTTTGATGATATCCACGACCAACGATTGAACCATGAACATCAACCACCACAGCACCCACATAGGGGTTGGGTCTAATCTTCTTAGCATCGGCTTGCAATGCCAACAAAAAAGCTTCGCGTAAATACGCTTCAGGTGTCATATTAAGCTGTATCTTTGAATTTCAAACTTACACATATTTGATCATGTTTACAGGGATAGTTGAACTAGCTGAGATAGAAAAAATAATTCCAAGCGAATCAGGTTGGGAACTTTGGGTACAGACACCTGTTATAGCTGCTAAAGTTAAATTAGGCGATAGTGTTGCCATTGATGGTGCCTGTTTAACCGTTACCCAGATCGCAGAAACCTCAATACAATTCTTCGTGTCTCCAGAAAGCATTCAAAAAACTATTATTTATAGTTATGTACCAAAGCAAAAAGTAAACATTGAGCTCCCCCTACAACCTACTAGCTATTTGGGTGGTCATTATGTTTTGGGGCATGTAGACTGTGTTGCTACAGTAGATACGGTTATTGCAGGAGAAAAGGCTTGGATACTTAGTATTAACATTCCCGAAGAATTTTTAAAATACGTGGTGTATAAAGGCTCAGTGGCCATTAGCGGCGTAAGCTTAACCATAAACCAAGTTATAGACCAACGTATTGAACTTTGTATTATCCCTGCTACACTAGAAAAAACCAATTTAGCTGGCTTAAACCCACAAGATATAGTAAATATTGAATTTGATATTTTGGCTAAATACACCGAACAACTTTTACAAAAAAAGTAAATAAACCATGTTTAATAAAATTGAAGAGGCCTTAAAGAGTTTTGAAAAAGGAAATCCCATTGTAGTAGTTGATGATGAACATCGTGAAAACGAAGGAGACATTATATTTGCTGCAGAAGGGGCCAACCAAGAAAAAATAAACCTATGCGCTAGCCATGCCAAGGGCTTAATTTGCTTGGCAATAGATGCAGAAATAGCTCAAAAGCTTGAGCTTAGCCCCATGAATTCGAATAAAAAAGACAGTTTCCAAACCGCCTTTTACGATTCAATTGATGCTACTGCTGAATTTGGTATAACTACGGGAATTTCAGCCAAAGAGAGGGCCATTACAGCTGCCTTAGCTGCCAACCCAACAAGCATACCAGAAAATTTTAGCAAACCCGGGCATTTATTTCCGGTAGTTGCCAAAGCTGGTGGCGTACTCTACAGAAACGGACATACTGAGGCCGCTGTTGATTTGTGCAAACTAACTAAACAAGCACCAGCTGCAATTATGTGCGAAATTATGGACTTCGACGGAGACATGATGCGGAGAGAAGGTCTATCTCAATTTGCGCAAAAACATGGGCTTTGCATCATCACCATACAACAACTTATAGATTATCGAAATAAAACCGAAAACCATATTGAGCCTCTTTCTAAGGCTTTTTTGCCTACTCAATTTGGTAATTTTACGATTCAAGCCTTTAAAAACACGCTAAATAAAACCGAACATGTGGTTTTAAGTTGTAAAGAGGATACCGAAAAAACACCCATTGTACGTTTTCATAGCGAATGTATAACTGGCGATGTTTTTGGAAGCCTAAAATGCGACTGCCAAGAGCAATTGCATGAGGCCCTTAAACTAATTGCCGAAAATAAGCATGGTTACCTCATATATCTAAAAGGACATGAAGGACGAGGTATAGGCATCTCGAATAAAATAGCCGCATACCAGTTGCAAGAACAAGGCCTCAATACGTACGAAGCAAATACACAATTGGGCTTATCCGAAGATAGCAGAACCTACCAAGACGCTCTTTGGATTTTGGAGGTATTAAAATTAAAAACGTTCAAATTTTTAAGCAACAACCCAGCAAAATT
Organism: Sphingobacteriaceae bacterium; assembly: GCA_021740025.1. The sequence continues at coordinate 6,423 of JAIPAN010000022.1, read as the reverse complement.
ACTGGCATTAACGAGTGCAAACCTTGTTTTTGAACGTTTAGAACTACCCATTAATCCAAATCCTCACAATCAACAATATTTAAGCGATAAAATAAATATTGCTAAACACCTCATTAACTTCGCAAAATGATTGCACTTGTAAAATCAGAATTTAATTCAGAAATAACCAACCTGCTTGAAAAAGGTTGTGTAGATTATTTAACGAAAAAAAATACGCCTTTTGTAGTTTATACCTGCCCAGGTGCCGTTGAAACAGTAAGCTATTGCACCAATTTGCTGCACAAAAACAAGTACAAAGCCATAGTGGTAATTGGAGCCATTATTAAAGGTGATACCGATCATTACGAATACGTATGTCAGTATGTAACACAAGGTTTTTCTATTCTAGCTGCCAATCATAATACACCCATTATATTTGGCATTTTAACCACTCAAACAGAAGAACTAGCCTACGAAAGAGCCGCACTAGACAGAATGAATAAAGGAGCAGAGTTTGCAGAAACAGCACTTTTTATGATAGATGCCTATCAAAAATTATAACTGAATAAATATTAAAAAAAACCCTCATCGAATTCGGTGAGGGTTTTTCTACTTCTGTAGCCCGTAGGGGAATCGAACCCCTGTTTCCAGGATGAAAACCTGGCGTCCTAACCCCTAGACGAACGGGCCATAAATCGTTTTCAGTGCCTCAGGTACTTCTAACGTTTTGGTAGCGGGGGCCAGACTCGAACTGACGACCTTCGGGTTATGAGCCCGACGAGCTACCAACTGCTCCACCCCGCACTATCTTTTGGTCAATTTAAATGTCGGAAAGATCGCCTTGCCTCTGTTTTAAATTGGACTGCAAAGATATATTTCGTTTCTTTGCAGTCCAAATCTTTTTCAAAAAAAAATTCCATGTCGCATAAAGCCGGTTTTGTGAGTCTCGTCGGGAAACCGAATGCGGGTAAATCTACCCTCATGAACGCCCTAGTGGGTGAAAAGATGTCCATCGTAACCTCGAAGGCACAAACCACTAGGCACCGGATTTTAGGAATTGTGAACGAACCCGACCTGCAAATAATTTTTTCAGACACTCCGGGCGTCATAAAACCGCATTATGGATTGCAAGAATCTATGATGAGCGTAGTGAATGGTTCGGTAGTAGATGCCGACCTTATTTTATTTGTAACCGACATTAACGAACGATACGATGAGAACGATGTATTGGAACGTTTGCAAAAAACTAAATCGCCGGTAGCGGTCATCATCAATAAAATTGATAAATCGGACGAGGAAAAGGTACTAGCAAAGATTGAACATTGGAAAGAACTGTTAAATCCCGAAGCCATTTTTGCAGTTTCGGCCTTACACGACCATAATATACCAGCGGTATTGCAATTTATTCACGATAAATTGCCCGAACATCCGCCCTATTACGATAAAGACACACTAACCGACCGTACCGAGCGCTTTTTTGTTTCGGAAATTATCAGAGAAAAAATATTTAAACTCTACGACAAAGAAATTCCCTACAGCACCGAGGTATTAATAACCGCCTTTAAAGAAGAAGGGAAATTAACCCGCATTAGTGCCGAAGTAGTGGTAGAGCGTGATTCGCAAAAGAATATTATAATAGGCAAGGGCGGAGAAATGATTAAAAAGGCAGGCACCTATGCCCGCCAAGATATTGAAGAATTTTTAGGTAAAAAGGTATTTTTAGAAGTTTTTGTAAAGGTTATTGCCGATTGGCGTAATCGAAAAAATTACCTAAAAAGCTTCGGATACGAGAATTAAGACCAACGAAACATGAGTAATATAGTAGCCATAGTAGGACGCCCAAATGTGGGAAAATCAACGCTTTTTAATCGTTTAATAGAAAGCCGTAAGGCCATTGTTGACGATATGAGTGGCGTAACCCGTGATCGTCATTATGGCGTATCGGAATGGGTGGGCAACCACTTTACGGTTATTGATACCGGCGGATACGTGGCTCATTCTGAAGATGTATTCGAAGTTGCCATTCGCGAACAGGTTACCATTGCCATTGAAGAAGCCAGCGTGGTTATTTTTATGGTCGATGTGGTAACCGGTGTAACCGATTTAGACGATGAAATTGCCGACATTTTACGACGTAGTAAAAAACCGGTGTATGTGGTTGCCAATAAAGTAGATAACAACAATTTACGAAACGAAGCGGCTGTGTTTTACAGCTTAGGGCTTGGCGAAATATACCTCATTTCGGCCATGACAGGCTCTGGAACCGGCGAATTATTAGACGAAGTAATTACCCATTTCGAAGAAGAACCCGAAGCAGAAAATAACCTACCTAAGTACGCTATTGTTGGCCGCCCGAACGTAGGAAAATCCTCGCTCATAAATGCTCTCATTGGCAAAGAACGCAATATTGTAACCCCTATTGCCGGCACCACCCGCGATTCTATTCACATACACTACAACCAATTTGGCCACGAGTTTATGCTAATTGATACCGCCGGATTGCGTAAAAAAACCAAGGTAAAAGAGAATATTGAGTTTTACTCGGTCATGCGAACCATTAAAGCTTTGGAAGAAGCCGATGTAATTGTATTGATGATTGATGCCGTAGAAGGAATTGAATCGCAAGACATTAACATTTTTCACCTAGCCGAAAAAAACAAAAAAGGCATTGTAATTTTGGTAAACAAATGGGATTTAATTGAAAAAGATCACAAAACTACCAAAGCCTTTGAAGAGCAGATTTATGAAAAAATTTCTCCCTTTACCGATGTGCCTATCATTTTCACATCAGTTGTAGAGAAACAACGTATTTTCAAAGCCATTGAAGCAGCAGATAAAGTATACGAGAACAAACTTAAAAAAGTTCCTACCTCCAAACTTAACGATGTGATGCTGCCCCTTATTGAGCATTACCCGCCACCGGCTACCAAAGGAAAATACATCAAGGTGAAATACGTAACGCAAATAAATGCTACATCACCCATGTTTGCCTTCTTTTGCAACTTACCGCAATACGTTAAAGAACCTTACAAGCGTTTCATCGAAAATAAGTTGAGAGAAAACTTCGATTTTAAAGGAGTACCTATTCAAATCTTTTTCAGGCAGAAATAAGCCCTTTTAATTTCTTTTTCATTTTATTCTCATATTATTAAGAATTATTCTAAATAATTTGATTCTTATAAATTTCTGTGCTATGTTCGCACATTATTTATAATTAATCTAAATAAGAGATGGGCAGAACACTATTGTTCTTTTTTTTACTGGTATCTGCGTTAACCCGACTAAATGCACAAGAAAAAAAGTTGCAATCTGCTACATCACAATCAGATAGCATTCGCATGGAGATGCCACAAGTAGTCATTATTGGTAAAAAAGATAGACTATTTACACAGGTACCCGGTTCGGTAAGCATCATTGACCCGAAAGAACTCAAACAAACAGCGGCATTAACGAGCAATGAAGTATTAAGAAAAATACCCGGCTTAAATGTGGTAGATGAAGAAGGTGCCGGGCTGAGACTCAACATTGGCAGTAGGGGCTTAGATCCCGATAGAAGTCGGAATGTATTGGTTTTAGAAGATGGAATACCTATAGCCTTAGGACCTTATGGTGAACCGGAATTATATTTTAGCCCCTCTATTGATAAAATGGCAGGCGTAGAGGTAGTAAAAGGAAGCGGCCAAATACTTTTCGGACCACAAACTACGGGTGGTGTACTCAACATGTTTACGTTTGATCCGCCGGCTACCGAACAAACACGTATGAAACTATCGGGTGGTATGGGCGGTATTTTTTCTGGCTTATGGAGCTATGGAAACAGCCTAGGTAAGGTTGGATTTTTAGTAAGTTACTTACACAAAACTGCCAATAAGCTGGGGCAAACTTGGTTTCAAGTAAACGATTTATCGGCCAAAATTAAACTACACACTAGCAAACGTTCTAGTCTCGGACTTAAATTAGGTATGTACCATGAATTATCTAATTCAACATACATTGGTTTAACCCAAACCATGTTTGATGCAGGGGGCCAAGATTATGCACAACTGGCTCCACTAGATAGATTACCAATAAAAAGATACTCCATTAGCGCTACACACAAAATCTATGTAAACCCACGGTTTAGTTTACAAACCACTGCTTTTGGGTATACCATATCTAGAAATTGGCAAAGGCAAGATTTTACTTTCAACGCTTCAGCTAGCAATAAAAGTGGACAAATTTGGGGCGATACCGGAGTAAGCAATGGTGCCATTTACATGTTAAATTCAAGCGGTAATCGCAACCGCCAATTTGCAGTTGCAGGCTTAGAACCCCAGGTAAAATGGGAGTATACCCTGTTTAATACACAAAACGAATTGCAAAGTGGTGTGCGCTATTTGTATGAACAGGCTGATGAACAATTTATAATTGGTCAAAAGGCCAATGCATCTGCCGGCGATATGCGTGACAGCGAAGTTAGACGGGGGAATGCTGTGAGCTTTTATGCCCAGAATAAAATTACCCTCACTCCAAAATTATCACTTAACGTGGGGGTCCGTTATGAAAACTTTAAGTATGAACGTCAAATTTTAAGAGGGCGATTCACCATAAATAATCAAGTGCTTGTTCGCGATACGAATTTGGTTGCCAACAATGACGTGCAAAGCATTATTCCTGGGGCTGGCGTGAATTATGCCTGGTCTAACAAACTGCAATTTTTTGCAGGTATTCACAAAGGCTTTGCTCCACCACGAATAAAAGATGCCATTAGCGCTAGCGGTTTACCCTATAATTTAGATGCAGAAAGTAGTATGAATTATGAAGTAGGTAGCAGATTTAACGTGGATGAAATTTTGGGATTTGAACTGACAGCCTTTGCAATGGATTTTGATAATCAATTGATCCCGGTGTCGGTTTCATCCGGAAATACCAACGCAGCTGGCATTATAAATGGTGGAAAAACCATGCATAAGGGAATAGAAACTGGTTTTAAGCTCGATTTTGCAAAATTATTGGGTACCAAAAACTCCATTAAACTAGAAAGTAATGCCACGTTCCAAAATGCCTATTACAATGCCAACCGCTTTGTACCAGCTAACGGTAGCAGTATCAACGTAAAGGGTTATCAAGTACCCTACTCACCCCGAGTAATGATCAACTCAGCCATAAGTTACAGCCCAGAAAAAGGCATAGGTTTCAAATTGGCAACAAATTACATCAGCTCTCAGTTTTCAGACGAGCTAAACAGCATTATCCCAAATGCCAATGGCCGAATCGGGAAAATAGGAAGTCGTGTAATCACAGATTTTAATCTATTTTATCAAGTACCCAAACGAAAAATTAGTGCGTATATAGCAGCGAAAAATATAGGTAATGTACGCTACATCAGCACCAGAAGGCCCGAAGGAATTCGCGTAGGTTTACCTAGATTGATCAGTGCAGGATTAGAAATTTCGTTGTAAGCAACCCGCAAATTAAAATCAGCAAAACTTCCGGCTTTGGGATAATATTCTCATTTTTACGTATCTCAAAGCTCCAGTAACTTGAAACCGAGTACCGAACAAGATTCACATTTCGATAACCTAGATAAAATGTCTACTCACGACTTGTTGAGAGGCATGAATCAAGAAGATAAAACCGTTCCCTTGGCGGTAGAAATGGCTATCCCACAAATAGAAGCCTTAGTAGAATCCATTGTGCCTCGTATGCAAGCCGGTGGACGTTTATTTTATATTGGAGCAGGCACCAGCGGCCGATTAGGCATAGTAGATGCCTCCGAATGCCCACCTACATATGGCGTGCCCTTCGATATGGTAATTGGCCTTATTGCCGGTGGAGATAGCGCCATACGTAAAGCCGTAGAATTTGCCGAAGACGATGCCGAACAAGCGTGGAAAGATCTTGCTATCTATCAACCAAACACCAACGATACGCTAATTGGTATTGCCGCTTCGGGGCGTACGCCCTACGTTATTGGCGGTTTGCAACAAGCCAATGCTGCTGGTCTCTTAACCGGTTGTGTGGTCTGCAATGCAGACAGCCCGGTAGTTGCCCAAGCACAATTTCCGGTTGAAGTAGTAGTTGGCCCCGAATTTGTAACCGGATCTACCCGCATGAAATCGGGCACGGCACAAAAACTCGTGCTCAACATGATTAGCACCTCCGTAATGATTCGTTTAGGCCGAGTTAAAGGCAATAAAATGGTCGATATGCAGCTTAGCAACCATAAATTGGTGGGCCGAGCCATTGCCATGGTGGTACAAGAATTAGGCGTAAGCGAAGAAAAAGCCAAACAATTGCTCGATCAATATGGGAATGTGCGTAAAGCTTGCGATGGTTTTAGAAAAAACGCTTAAGCCATGCACGAATTAGAACCCTATTACCGCTGGCGTGACGACTATATTGCCGCTGAAGACCCACGATCACCTTTTTACGAAACGGTGTATAGCGAATTTACTTACGACA
>JAIPAN010000021.1 GCA_021740025.1 Sphingobacteriaceae bacterium | reverse complement strand
AAAAAGAACAGGCGCGGTTGCAGCCTTCGGCAATTTTAAAATAGGCAAAATGGGAAGGGCTGGTTAAGAGGCGTTCGCCAATGAGTTCGTGTTTATAATTAACCCCAATACTAGCCAATAATTCGGGTTAATCATTGGTGCCGAAATAGGCATCCACATTGGTAATTTCTGCTTGGAATTCGGGTTTATAACGATCAGATAAGAATCCGGGTACATTTACTTTACCAATTTTACCTTGCTCTTTAAGGGCGCTGTATTGTAAAATGGTATCTATAGATTCTTGCTTGGCATTGTCAATAAATCCGCAGGTATTAATCACCACAATATCGTCTTTGCCTAAAATTTCCGATTCATGGCTAACGTTTAGGTTGCTTCCTTTGAGTTGACCCATTAATACTTCCGAATCGTACACATTTTTAGAACAGCCCAAGGTAATTACATTTACTTTGGGTTTTTGTACGGGAGCGCTGGAGCTATGTTTGGTTTTCATTTAGGCTTTAAATAGAGAAGCTACAAATTCTTTTTTATTGAAGAGTTGTAAGTCGTTGATGCTTTCGCCAACGCCAATGTATTTTACCGGAATTTTAAATACGTCGGAAATGCCAATTACCACACCACCTTTGGCGGTGCCATCTAATTTGGTGAGGGCCAAGGCATTTACTGCCGTTGCTTCGGTAAACTGGCGGCATTGCTCAAGGGCATTTTGGCCGGTTGAGGCGTCTAATACCAATAAAATTTCGTGTGGTGCCCCTGGAACAATTTTATCCATCACGTTTTTAATCTTGGTTAACTCGTTCATGAGGGTTACTTTATTGTGCAAACGACCAGCGGTATCAATTATGGCCACATCGTCGCCATTGGCAGCGGCCGATTGAACGGTGTCAAAAGCAACCGATGCCGGATCGGAACCCATGGCTTGCGCCACTACCCGCACACCTACACGTTCGCCTCATAATTTAAGTTGATCAACTGCGGCAGCTCTAAAGGTATCGGCAGCACCTAAAACCACTTGGTTGCCAGCGGCTTTTAATTTATGGGCCAATTTGCCAATGGTTGTAGTTTTACCTACGCCATTAACGCCCACTACCATAATTACGTAGGGTTTTTGTTGGCCGTATTCAAAGTTTTCGAAATCGTTGCTATTGTTTTCGGCCAAAAGCTGCTGAATTTCGTCTCTTAATAAGTCGTTTAGTTGAGCAGGGTTTAGGTATTTATCCTTCGCTACCCGGTTTTCAATACGTTTAATAATTTTGAGGGTAGTATTCACACCCACATCCGAAGTAATGAGTACTTCTTCCAATTCATCTAAAACGTCGGCATCTACGGTAGATTTACCAATAACTACTTTCGTAATTTTAGCAAATAGGCCTTCTTTGGTTTTGGCTAAGCTTTTTTGGAGTTGTTCTTTATCTTCAAGTTCTTCGGGAGCAGCCGAAACTTCTACCGCTGTTGCTTGGGGAACAATCTCTCCCACAGGCTCTGGGCTTGGCTCGGGAGTTTGAGGCTCAGGCGCTAAGTCAATTGGCTCCGCTACAGGAGTGGGTTCTGCAGCCACTTCAGTAGTAGTGGGCGTTTCTTCCATTACGGGAATAGGCCCAGCCACTTCTTCTTTTACAGGCTTTTCTTCTACCGGAGGTGGGGTAGGTGTCTTTTTTCTGAATAAATCAAATAATCCCATGCTACGAATTTAAACAAAAAAAGCCGCCCACGTTATTTCGGGGAGGCTTTTAAAATGTATCAGCTGTTAATTACTCAGCAGCTTGTTCTTTGGCAACCGCAATCGCATCTTTAATGTGATCGTTGTGCACAATTTGCTCTTTAAAGCTGTAAGCTCCAGTTTTTGGAGATTTAGTCATGGTAATTACTTTAGAGTATTCTTTACCAGTACCAGTTTTCAAGGTTGCAACTACTTTCTTAGCCATTGTATTTCAATTTAAATTGGTTGCCCAATTTTATTACTTAATTTCTTTGTGTACGGTTACTTTACGCAATACTGGGTTGAATTTTTTCAATTCTAAACGCTCAGTAGTGTTTTTCTTGTTCTTGGTAGTAATGTAACGAGACATTCCCGGCATACCGCTTTCTTTGTGCTCGGTGCATTCTAAAATTACCTGAACTCTATTTCCTTTTTTAGCCATTGCTGTATTTTTTTAAAAACTCTTAGCCTAAATGTATCCTTTTTTAAGGAACTTGTTAATTACCGCAGTAATACCATTTTTACTAATGGTTTTAATCGCTGAAGTACTTACTTTCAACGTAATCCAACGGTCTTCTTCAGGGATATAAAACTTTTTCACCTGTAGGTTAGGATAAAATTTACGATTGGTTTTCACATTCGAATTCGAAACGTGGTGGCCTTTAATCGGCATTTTTCCTGTTAAATCACAAACTCTCGACATGACTTTTGATTTTTAGCTTATTAAAACCCCCTTTTATCGGGGCTTGCAAATATCGAAATTAATTATTTAAATCACAAGCGTATTTGTGAATATTTCTTTTGCCTGGGTAGCTGCCTTCAAAAATGACTAATATGTTTATATTTAGCTAATAATCATACCTGCCGTGCCAAAATTATGGATTTACGAATCAAGTCTTTTGAGGAATATAAACAGGTTTACCAAAAAAGCGTAGACCAACCTGAAATTTTTTGGGCCGCAATTGCCGAACATTTTAGTTGGCAGAAAAAGTGGGATACGGTACTGGAATGGAATTTTAAAACCGCTCATACAAGCTGGTTTAAGGGTGCCAAATTAAATATCACCGAGAATTGTATCGATCGCTACGCTGCTACTACTCCCCATGCTACTGCATTGTTATGGGAGCCCAACAATCCGGAAGAAGATTTCAAGAAAATAACCTATAAAGAACTACATGCCAAAGTATCGCAATTTGCCCATGTGCTTAAAAATAATGGTGCTAAAAAAGGCGATCGGATTTGTATATATATGCCCATGGTGCCCGAATTGGCTATTGCCGTGTTGGCTTGTGCCCGTATTGGGGCCGTACATTCGGTAGTTTTTGGTGGCTTTTCGGCCCAATCCATTGCCGATCGTATACTTGATGCCCAGTGCAATCTGGTAATTACTGCCGATGGCGGTTTTAGAGGAACCAAAGAAGTGCCCTTAAAAACTGTAGTAGACGACGCCTTGGTGCAATGCCCGTCGGTAAAACGAGTAATCGTGCTAACTAGAAGTCGTACGCCAGTTTCGATGATTAAAGACCGCGACTGCTGGTGGGAAGATGAAGTGAATAAGGTAGAAAAGCAAGGAAATCCGCCTTGCCCAGCAGAGCCCATGGATGCCGAAGACCCCTTATTTATTCTGTACACCTCGGGTTCTACCGGCAAACCAAAAGGAGTGGTACATACCTGCGGAGGCTACATGGTGTACACCGGTTATACTTTTGTCAATGTGTTCCAATACCAGCCTGGCGAAGTGTTTTTCTGCACCGCCGATATTGGCTGGATTACCGGCCATTCGTATTTGGTGTATGGCGCCTTATTGCAGGGAGCTACTACTTTATTATTCGAAGGCATTCCGACTTGGCCAGATGCTGGCCGCTTTTGGGATATTGTAGCTAAACATCGGGTAAACATTTTATACACCGCTCCAACGGCCATTCGTTCGCTTATGAGTTTTGGCGATGAACCCTTAAAAGGCAAAGACTTAAGCTCCTTAACTAAACTAGGTTCGGTGGGTGAGCCCATAAACGAAGAGGCGTGGCATTGGTACAACGAAAAAATAGGCAAAGGTAACTGCCCCATTGTAGATACCTGGTGGCAAACCGAGACTGGAGGGATCATGATAAGTCCGATAGCCGGTATAACACCAACCAAACCAAGTTATGCTAGCCTGCCTCTGCCGGGTGTGCAGCCTTGTTTGGTAGATGAAAACGGCAACGAAATTGAAGGGAATGGCGTAAGTGGAAACTTGTGTATCAAATTCCCTTGGCCGGGCATTATTCGTACCACCTATGGCGATCACGAGCGTTGCCGCAGCACCTATTTTAGCACCTACGAAAACAAGTATTTCACCGGCGACGGTTGCTTGCGTGACGAAGACGGCTATTACCGCATTACCGGCCGGGTTGATGACGTGATGAATGTATCTGGCCACCGTATTGGAACCGCCGAAGTAGAAAATGCCATCAATATGCACGCTGATGTAATTGAAAGTGCGGTAGTGGGCTATTCGCATGACATAAAAGGACAAGGAATTTATGCCTATGTAATATTAGGCAGCTCCATCCACGATCACGATTTAACCCGAAAAGATATTTTGCAAACCGTTAACCGTATTATTGGTGCCATTGCCAAGCCCGATAAAATTCAGTTTGTAACTGGTTTGCCTAAAACCCGCTCAGGCAAAATTATGCGACGCATTTTGCGCAAAATAGCCGAGGGCGAAACCGAAAATTTGGGCGATACTAGTACCTTACTAGATCCAGCTGTGGTAGATGAAATTAAAGCTGGAGCAAAGGATTTGTAGCACAGCCGCATTTATTTGTATTTTAGCTCTGTGAAAAAACCAGTAATTCTTGTTGTAAACGACGATGGTATTGATGCCCCTGGCATTAAAGCCTTAATAGATATGATGTTGCCCTTGGGCGATGTAACGGTGGTAGCACCCGATAGCCCGCAATCGGGCATGGGGCATGCCATTACCATTGGTAAACCCTTACGTTTAGATAAAGTGCATTTATACCCCGGTGTAGAAATGTACAAATGCTCGGGCACGCCTGTAGATTGTGTGAAATTAGCCGTGAACAAAATATTTAAAGGCAAAAAGCCCGATTTATGCGTTTCGGGAATTAACCACGGACTCAATAATTCCATCAATGTAATTTATTCGGGCACCATGTCGGCGGCAGTTGAAGGGGCCATAGAAAGTATTCCATCTGTAGGATTTTCTTTAGATGATTTTGGTTACGATGCCGATTTTAGTCCGCTAAAACCCATTGTGCAGGCGGTAGCCAAGCAAGTATTGGCCAATGGATTGCCTGTGGGTACACTCTTAAATGTGAACTTCCCGAAAGCCGAAAAAATTAAAGGTATTAAAATTTGCCGTCAGGCCAATGCCAAATGGGCCGAAGAGTTTGACGAACGCCAAGACCCCTATAAACGCAATTATTTTTGGCTAACTGGGGTGTTTCAAAACAACGACCAAGGCGAAGATACCGATGTGTATGCCTTGGAGCATGGTTTTGCTTCGGTAGTGCCAGTACAATTTGATATGACCGCCCACCATGCCATCCAAACCCTTAACACGTGGAATTTTGATGTTCAAGAAGGATAGTATTTTACTCGGTATTTTGGCTGGTATTTGTTTGCCAGGGCTCGTGTTATTGGTTAATTTTTTGGTACACAAGCAGTGGGCCATACAAAAAAGTAATGATGTGTATTATTTTGCATCCATTGCCCTAAATTTAATTGCTGTCCGCTTTGCGTATACTTCTCACGTGGAGCGTTTAGCTAGAGGCATCATAGCCAGCAGTTTTGTGATTTTTGTGCTCGTTTTTTATTTCAGTAAACAGGCGCTATGAAGTATTATTTGATAGCAGGTGAAGCTTCTGGCGATTTGCACGGAGCCAATTTAATAAAAGCTTTAAAGCAGGAAGATACCCAAGCCGAATTTCGGGGCTTTGGTGGCGATTTAATGCAAAAAGAGGGTGCTGTTTTAGATAAACATTGTTCGGAATTGGCTTTTATGGGTTTTGTAGAAGTAGTGGCCAATTTGGGTACTATTTTTAAAAATATGAAGCTGGCCAAAGAAGCCGTTTTGGCCTACAAGCCCGATGCCCTTATTCTCATTGATTTTCCCGGTTTCAATTTAAAAATTGCACAATTTGCGAAAGAAAATGGTATTCCAGTATTCTTTTATATCTCTCCAAAAGTGTGGGCATGGAACCAAAAAAGGGTGCTAAAAATTAAAAAAGTGGTCGACCATTTGTTTTGTATTTTACCTTTTGAGGTTGATTTTTACAGAACCTGGGGCATGGAGGTAGATTATGTAGGCAACCCACTTATGGATGCCATTGCTGCGCATAAAGCGGACAAGAATTTTCGAAAAACCCATCAGCTTTCTGAAAAACCAATTATTGCTTTATTACCTGGCAGTCGTAAAATGGAGCTGAAACACATATTGCCCGATATGTTGGCCGCCAGCGATGCTTTCCCCGACTATGAATGTGTATTGGCCGGTGCACCCATGCTTAGCCAAGTGGACTACGCTCCTTATTTGGGCAATCGTAAAATTAAAATCATTACCAATGCCACCTACGATTTATTGTTAAATGCCGAGGCAGCCTTGGTTACCTCGGGTACGGCTACTTTAGAAACTGCTTTATTAAAATGCCCTGAAGTGGTATTGTATAAAGGGAATAGGCTATCCGTAGCCATTGCTCGGCTTTTGGTAAAAATTAAGTTCATTTCTTTAGTAAACCTCATACTCGATAAAGAGGTAGTAAAAGAATTGATTCAAGAAGATTGCAATCCCACAGAAATAGCTGCCCAATTAGCTCCTTTACTAAGCGATACGCCGCAAAGAGCGCAAATGCTTTCTGATTACGAAGCCTTAGCAAAACGAGTAGGACCCGCAGGTGCTTCAGAGCGTACCGCAAAACTGGTGCAGAAATATTTGCGCAAATCAAATTAATTGCCGAAAATTGCACTCCAATCTAAGGGGGGATTAGCTCATTTGGCTAGAGCGCTTCGCTGGCAGTGAAGAGGTGATCGGTTCGAATCCGATATTCTCCACAAAGGCCCCGATTTCGGGGCCTTTTTTATTGACATTTTTTTTACAATTGAGATTTGTCTGCTCAGCCATCCAAGTCTATGTTTGCAGCGTGAAACAACGTTTGGTTTACCTAGCAGCTCAAATACTTTTACTCATCTTTACCTTGGGTGTGGTAGAACCTTTGTTTGCTTCTTTAAAGGCAGATAGTTCTTTCGAGCAAGTGGCCGATAGCCAGACTAACTCCGAAAAAGAAGCTGCTGAAAAAGAGAATTCTGCCAAAGAAAAAGAGCCTAATTCAAACTTATTTTACGTTCAATCGGAATCTTTTTTCATAGCTGAGATACGCTATGCGCATAGTCATCCAACATGCTGTACGAATAGCCACCCTGGTTATTCTACGCTTCCCGAATTGGCCACCAAATTGGTTTAATCGACCCCGTTTTTGTACGCCAAAAGGCGTATGTATTGATTAAATCTAAAACTTAATTTTATTATGAACAAATTTTCTTTTGCTCAACTAAAGAGCGATTTACCTGCGGGTATTGTTGTATTTTTAGTAGCCTTACCTTTGTGTTTAGGTATTGCCTTAGCCTCAGGCGCTCCATTTTTTTCTGGAATGATTTCTGGAATTGTTGGTGGAATTTTAGTAGGAGCCCTCAGTAACTCTCAGTTAAGTGTAAGTGGCCCTGCAGCTGGTTTAGCAGCTGTGGTATTGGCATCTATTAGCCAATTGGGTGCCTTCGAAACCTTTTTATTGGCTGTAGTTCTTGCTGGTTTATTTCAATTGCTTTTAGGCTTTTTAAAAGCAGGGGCCATTGCCAATTATTTCCCATCGAGCGTCATAAAAGGGCTTTTAACCGCCATTGGTATCATCATTATTTTAAAGCAAATACCTCATGCATTTGGCTACGATAAAGATGCTGAAGGCGATTTAACTTTTTTGCAAGTAGATGGACAAAACAGTTTTTCGGAAATTCTAATGGCCATTAGTAAAATTGACTTAGGTGCAAGCTTGATAGCGCTCATCTGTTTGAGTATACTCATACTGTTTGAGCAGCCCTTTGTTAAAAAGCGCTTAAAATTGCTACCTGGCGGTTTGGTGGCAGTAGTAGTAGCTTTAGGGCTAAACCAATTATTTGTAAGTACTGGCAGCAGTCTGGCTATTAGTGGCGATCATTTAGTAAATGTACCCGCTGCAGCTTCTTTGTCTGATTTTTGGGGTTTCTTCACCTTCCCCGATTTCTCACAAATTACCAATCTGCAAGTGTATTTAGTTGCCTTAACGCTAGCAGCAGTAGCTTCTATAGAAACACTTTTATGTATAGAAGCCGTAGATAAATTAGATCCACAAAAACGGGTAACCTCCACCAATAGAGAGTTAGTGGCTCAAGGTATTGGTAACATGACCTCGGGTTTAATTGGCGGATTGCCCATTACGAGTGTAATTGTACGCAGTTCGGCTAATTTAAATGCCAATGCACAATCTAAGCTGTCTACCATTATTCATGGTTTCTTGTTATTGATTTGCGTAGGCTTAATTCCAGTACTACTCAATAAAATTCCATTAGCAGCATTAGCCAGTATTTTATTGGTTACGGGTTATAAATTATGCAACCCTGCACTATTTAAACAAATGTTTAGTTTGGGTAAATATCAATGGGTGCCTTTTATGGTAACCGTAATCTTCATTGTTTTTACCGATTTATTAACCGGTGTGGGTATTGGTTTAGTAGTAAGTGTTTTGGCCCTTTTATATGGTAATTATAAGAATTCTTATTATTTCCATAAAGAGAACCACCATGAAGGCGATGTGATTTTAATTCACCTAGCTGAAGAAGTTTCTTTTTTAAATAAAGCCAGCATTAAACTTACCCTAGATCATTTACCAGAAAATAGCAGGGTAGTAATTGATGCGCAAGATGCACATTATATTGACTACGATGTTTTAGAGATTATTCGCGATTTTACCAGCGTACAAGCCAAACAAAAAAACATCGATTGCAAAACTGTAGGCTTTAAAAATCGCTATGGTATAACCAATACCGATAATGTGCAGTCAATTAAAGAATACGTTCCGGCCTACCCAGCATTAAACTTAGCTGAGCCGGTGAAATCAACAAAAAAACGTTAATCAACTGAAATTTTAAAAATTATGAGAACTCACAATAAAGAATCACAAACATCTATGACGCCAGAAATGGCTATAAACATATTAAAAGAGGGCAACGAACGCTTTGTAAGCAACCTGAAATTTAACCGCAATTTATTGCAGCAAGTAAATGAAACCCGCGATGGTCAATGGCCTTTTGCGGTGGTTTTAAGCTGTATTGATAGCCGTACCTCTGCCGAATTGGTTTTTGACCAAGGCTTGGGCGATATTTTCAGTGTGCGCATTGCCGGAAATATTGTAAACGAAGATATTTTGGGCAGTATGGAGTTTGCCTGCAAAGTAGCGGGCTCTAAATTCATTGTGGTATTGGGTCATACCAAATGCGGTGCTGTAAAAGGTGCTTGCGACCATGTGGAACTAGGGAATTTAACCACCCTTTTGGCCAAATTGCAACCAGCCGTTAGCTGTGAAACACAAACTACCCTAAATAGAGATTCATCAAATGCTGTTTTTGTAGAAAACGTGGCTAAAATTAATGTGGAAGAAGCGGTGGGCGAAATTCAGGCTAAAAGCCCTATTCTAAAAGAAATGATAGATAAAGGCGAAATAGGCATTTGTGGGGCCATGTACAATGTAGAAACAGGCCTTGTGGAGTTCTACGAACATACGCTTCGTTTAAATTAAATTTTGAATAACCATAGCCGCTCTGTTTGAGGAGCGGCTATGTATTTCCTCATGAAAAAATTCGCACTCTTTTTCTTGCTTTTTTGCAGCCAAACGCTTCATGCTCAATATAGCCGTACGCAAGATGATAATGCTATTTATTGGCTCCAAACGGTAGCTAATGTAGCCATTCATCCGAAGTGGGCCTTGTATGCCGAACAGCAATGGCGCCAGGTAGGCGATTTAGCTTCAGCACAGCAGCGCTTACTTCGTTTGGGGCTAACGTATAAGGTGCATCCCGATGTGAATGTGCATGCTGGCTATGGTTTTGTAAAAACATTTGCCTATGGCGATTATCCAATTGCCGCAGATGGCGCTTTTCCCGAACATCGCATTTATGAGCAGATAACGTTTAAGCAGCCAATTGCTACCTGGAC